>NZ_CP018188.1 GCF_009738225.1 Streptococcus salivarius | reverse complement strand
CTGTCCGTCAAATAATCTGACCAACTTCCTTAAAAGACGCTTTGTTTCTTTTTCCATGACTCATCATCTCCAATCGTTCTTTAATCATACTCTCTTATTATCACTAATTCTCTAATCCTTGTATTATGGCACTATTATATCAAGGATTAAGAAGATATGCACTTACACAGGGACAAAAATTTCTATTTGAGTTAATTATATAAAGAAAAGCTCCATCTCATGATGAAGCTAAACAAGATGTATAAGACGCATTGACTACCTTTAGTCATGTCCATGTTCAGCATGGTCTCCTTCAGCAACCCCATGAATCGATGTCACTTCAATTTGAGTTGTTCCCATAACATAATTCCCACAGAAATAGAGTTTCGCACCTTCTGGGTTAGCAACCTCAAGTACAAACTGACGAACATTATCTGCTTTGGCTTTAAATACTTGAGTTTTAGCCTCAGAATACTTATAGCCTAGCATGAATTTTGCTACAAGTTCATACTGCATCTTAGTCCCAGTAAGTGTTAAGTGATTTTGATAATCTGGTTTAACATCGGTTACGTTCTGAACAGTCTCAACATAAGAGCACATCTCTTTCAGTGCATTCTTTACAATTTGTGTATCAGTGTCATCTGAAAGTGTTTGTGTTTCTAAAGTCGCAAGAGACTCTTTACGCCATCGCTCATACTTATCCTCCTTTGGAATATCTTCCGATGACGAATCCTCAAGCACCTGTTCGGTGCTAGGGGGTGTTACTTTTTTCTTCGGTTCATTTTTCATCATTAACGCAGATACCAAAAACATGACTCCAAGAGCGAGGAAAATAACCACTAAAATAATAATGTACTTAGAATCTTTTTTCATATGCCCAGTATAGCATCATTTATATAAGAGAAAAAGGGAGTGACACCCCCTTTTTTGTTTCACAATAATACCTAAAATGATTTATCTAAATTGGAGATATTTTTCATCCAACGATACTTTGATTTCATTGAATTCATGATTTGGATCATAAACTGTTAAATTTAATTCTTTAGTTGTTCCTTCTCTCCACTCAGTGATGACTGCATAATGCGTGCTAAAAAATACCTTACCATTCTTATTGCAAGCTACAATAGTCATAGGCACATATCTTAGATAATAATCGGTAGTATTCTCAAATGTACCAGAACAATTCAATTCGTCACTATTTTCGCTACTTTTACTGATTGTAAAGTTATTCCCTTTAAAAATTTTTTTAAGTGCTTGGATTATTTCATTTTTTTGCTTCACTTTTATTCCTATGTCTAGGATATCACGTAAGTTCCTAGTATCATGGACTGGTATTTTTTTCCTTGAATGAATATCAAGTATCAATTCATATCTCTTTCTTCTGTACTCAACCCAACTATCAGAAGAGAAATGTTCATTTTCCTTCGATGTTAATTTTTTTGAATCCTCAAGAACATTTATATATTCAATAGCTAATTTCTTGAGTTTGTTATCCTTAAAAGTTCTTTCCTTATATCTTCCAACTTCCGATAACTCAAATTGTGTGGCCTTTTCATAGTACGCCGTAGTGTCCTTGTAATTAGAACTGGCATCCTCCCACCGTTTATCTAACCCTTTAGCTAAGGAATTGATGAAGTCATTATCATAGGTGATTGCCTTATTAACAGCCGAACTGCATAAGAACAATGAAATAACTATCAGAACTGCAAAAAGTATCTTCTTAGGCATAGCAATTCCCTCCTAATTTCATTCCCATTACTATTATACCATTTAACAATTTCAAACCGGCAGAAACCTAGCATATTATAGATGTAGCTGTTTAGATATGTAAACTCGAGAATTCAGTTTTTCTGATGTTGCATATAGATATATATACGAATTTTTCTCCCCTCCTGATGTCAGAATAATAAAATAAAAAATTATTGTTCATAAGCTGAAGGGATATAATTTTCTATCTATAATATAAGTTAAATTCCTCCTTTCAATAAATTTTTGGAAAGGTTTTCATTTTTATGAGTATTATCTAATATATACTTGGAATCCGTAAAAAATTGGAATATAATTAGATTTAGGAAATGGAGGAAAAATTATGAAAGTACATTCTAATTTTACTGGGCCTAAGTCCAAAAAGCGTCTGATTGCATTCTCATGTGCCACTGCTCTTGCAAGTTTTGCCTTTATCGCAAGACCTGCTTTCGCTGAGGAAGCTAAAGCCGACAACGCATCAAACCTTGATGTGAACGCTACTACCACTGCCAATGTGGAAACTACAGCAGACCTTGTCGAAACCAAGGTTGTCGAAGCACCTGCTGCTACTGAAAATGTCGCCAGCACTGAAAGCACTACAAATGTCTCAGAACAGGCCACAACTTCTGTTGCAAGTTCTGAAACTGCAAGTGAAACAGCTTCAACAACTGCTAGTGAAAGTCAGACACCTGCAGTATCCGCCTCAGGCCAAACACGTGAAGCTGTAACTACAGACCGAGCTGCCAGTGAGACTGCTTCAGAACCTAATGAAACAAACGTCACTGGTGGTCAATACTATAGTGATGACCAAGGCAACTGGTATTATAAAGATGCCAGCGGTAAAAACCTGACTGGCGACCAAACCATTGATGGTGTGCGTGTCTCTTTCAAAAAAGATGGTAAACAAATTAAGGGTCCAGATTTGTCAGGATATGGTGGTAGGCTACGCCGTTATTTTGATGATAATTCTGGTCAACTTCAAACTAATCGTTATCTAGAATACAACGGAAATTGGTATTATTTAGACGATAATGGGCGTCCCCTAACTGGTGAACAGAATATCAATGGGCAAGAAGTATATTTTAATGACAATGGTACTCAAGTTAAAGGTGATTTTAGCGGAAGAGAAGACATGTTAACAGAACATACTGTCTACTATGATTTAAATTCTGGTGCGAGGGTTAGAAAAGAAGGTATTGTACAGAATAAAAAAGGGCAAATATTTTATATAAATGCTGATGGGTCAAAATATGTTGGTATCCATGAAATAGATGGTAATCTATATTACTTTAGAACATGGGAATCTGCATATGAAGTTATTCCAGGTATACTACAAAAGGGAGTTAGTGTAGAACTAGAAGATGGCAAAAATTCACCACGTCCTTACGGTTATGGTACTCCTACTAAAATCACTCGTCGATACTATTTTGACCCAATTACTGGTCAAGCCGTTAAAAATCGCTATGTCCAAGAAAATGATGGTTGGTACTATTATGGTGAAGATGGAAATGCTATTCGTCCTCAAGATGGTGAAGTCAATATCGATGGTCAAATCGTTTACCTCTATGCCAATGGTCGTCAGGCTAAAGGAGAGCTTGTTCTCGACAATGGTATTCTTCGCTACTATGATCCTGATTCGGGAGCACGTGCCTTTAACACCACTCTAACAATTAACGGTATGACCTATCAATTTGATGAAAATGGTGTAGGTACAGATGCTCCTAACCCAAATGGTTATTATAGTGATGATAAAGGAAACTGGTATTATAAGAACGTAAATGGAGATAACCTTACTGGGGCTCAAATTATCAATGGACAAAAAGTATTCTTCCGTGACAACGGTCAACAGGTCAAAGGGGCTTATGGTAATTCCTACGGTGATTTATATGCATTCTACGATGTTAATTCAGGAAATCTTGTAACGAATCGTTATATTGACTACATGGGTAATTGGTTTTATGTAGGTAAAGATGGTAAACCAATCAAGGGACCTCGAAATATCGATGGACAAGATGTCTTCTTCAACTATCGAGGTGTACAAGCTAAAGGAGAATTTGGACAAGATGGCGTCTACATGCCTGAGTACTACTACGACAAGGATAATGGTCGTAAGGTAATCGAAGCTGGTTTTGTCAAAGATAACAGAGGCTTAACTTATTATCTTGACGAGAAAGGTGAAAAAGTCCTTGGACTCCATGAAATCAATGGTGACTTATATTACTTCCGTCAAGGAGGTGCCTATAAGTACACCCAATTAGGTGACATGTGGCATGATAGCACTAATTATATCGGAGATAAGATTTATTACTTCGATCATGAGGGTAAAGCAGTTAAAAATCGTTTCTATCAATGGGGTAATGACTGGTACTACTTCTATGCAGATGGCACAGCCGCAACCGGTGAAGTTCAAATTAATGGGCAAAAGCTCTACTTCAATACAAGTAATGGTAGACAAGTTAAAGGCGCTTTTGCACCAGATGGTCATTACTACGATGAAAACTCTGGTGACCTTGTAGCTAATCAAACACGGACAATTAATGGTGTCACTTACCAATTCGATAAAGACGGAAATGCTACTAAGATATAAGCTATCGTTGTTTATATCACCTACGATACCTCTCAACAATCAAAGAGCCAGGATTTTTCCTGGCTCTTTATTTGAATTATCACTTATATTTCTGTTTAATTTCACGCATCCATTTTTGAAGAACAGGACCCAAGTTCATATTAAGCATCAACTTATTGCCTGCAAAGGGATTGGTGGCTTTATCAGGATCCAGTGTTTTAGAAATTTCATCACGGAATGGAATCTCTTCCGGCTTGAGAAGACTATACTCTTTAAGTGATTTACTAAGTAAATCAGCATCAATCCCCCATTCGGACGCAAATGATTTAACTTCTTTGAATTGTTGTTTGTCCTGCCAATCCTGAAAAGCTTCATCAAAATTACTGGTAGCCGGAATGTGACCACCTCGTAATTCTTCATTAACAAAACGTTTCAAAGACTCAGCCTTTTCATGTTCCCCAAGGTTACTCAACTCTTGGATTTGCTCTTGAATTAAGACCAAATTATTATCATTGATTACAATATAACCACCTTCTGTAGTCGTCTTATTTCCAATTAACTCTAGGATGCTCTGAGCATCAATGACCTGAGATCCTTGAAGTTTAGTTCTCCCTTGTAATTCTCTAATCTCTTCCTCTTCTGCTCCATCTACAAGTATAGAGAAAAGGTTTCTATAGGCACCTATATACTGAAGCCACTTATGCTCATCAAGGCCAAAACGCTTATTATCCCAGACAAATTCATAATATTGTTTAACAACATTTAACTGTTTAGCAGCTTCTTCGAATGCTGCTTTAAATCGTTTTTTGCCGTCTTTATCGTCACGTAGGTCTATCCATCGTGTTGGGTCTGAAAGTTCTTGGATGAGATTAATCATTCGCTTATTCAGTTCATCGACAGCATCCTCATACTTATCAACGATAACTTTACTATTCTTACCCCCGCTACCATAAAGTTCAAGGGCAGCCCTAACAAGCTCTTGTGTAATTCTTGGATATTGGAAATTAATAATCGTTCCAAATTCCTTTGAAGAACCAAAAACACGATTTGTTCTAGAATAAGCCTGAATCAAGCCTTGAAGTTCAAGACGTCTATCAACATAAAGGGTGTTAATACGTTTTGAGTCATAACCTGTTAGTAATTGGTCAGCAACAATAAGAATATCGATATTCTTAGGGTTTCTACCACTACCCCCACGTTTCGCACGGTCCGTTACATCTTCAAAGTAGGCAGCTTCACCATGAGTCTTATTACCAGGAACAAAGGAAATACCAGTAAAGTTTGCATAGTCTTCAAACATTTCATCAACGACTTCTAGAGCAATATTATCTGGATCATTCTCGTTTCCAAAGCTAAATGTCATGGCAACATTGGGTTTAGCTTCACCATCCTTGAATTTCTCAGCAATTTGTTTCTTAAATTCATGGTAATAGGCAATTACACGATCTTTATAAGCAGCTGTTAAGATGGCATTAAACTCTCCGTTTTGAGACTGTTCCTGCCAACCATCTAGCACTTCTTCAACTACTCGTGGAATATGAGTCTCATCTTGGTAGATTAAGATACCTTCTTCAGAAGCCTTGGTTTCAACCTCCAAATCATCCCACTGATAGACCTCTCGTGCGATGGCTTTCTCACCTTTTTCTGGGTGTTGCTCAGATAAGGTCTCAATCAGTTGCTCACGGAGATCATCATAATTTCTAAACTCACCAGTATTGATGTAGTCAACATGGAAACCTAAGACATTACCGTCCGCAATCGCTTCATCGATAGTGTATTGATGGAGCAAGGGGCCAAAAAGCTTTTCAGTCGTATTAATGAGCTCGCTACGTTCATTGACTTTACCTTTAGCCTTATTTTCATCAAACAAAGGTGTCCCGGTAAAACCAAAGAACAAACCATTTTGAAAGAAATACTCTTTAATTTTAGCCATCATATCACCCATAGTTGTCCGATGGGCCTCATCAATAATAAAGATTATTTTCTTCTCTTTTAGGCTATCATCCTGTCCTTTAACAAGACTTTCAACGAGGTTATATAGTTTAAAGGTTGTTGTAACAACAATCCCACTCTTAGCAGACATCAATTGTCTTCTCAGTTGATAAGTACTTTTCGTATCATCCACATTAACCGATTCATAAACGGAATAAGCTTTGAAGGCTTCTGAAGTTTGGTCGTCAAGATCACGTCGATCTAATAAGAAAACTACCTTATCATACTCCGTTCGAGTGGCTAAAACCTGAGCTGTCTTAAAACTTGTGATGGTCTTTCCTGAACCAGTTGTATGCCAGACAAAACCACCGTGCGGTATACTATCATTTGGCGAGCCAAAAACAGCCGTTTCAATGGCTTGTAACGCGTGGACTTGATAAGGTCGCATCAACATATGACGGCGATTTTCTTCCAGTTTATCTTCATTTATTATCAAATAATCCCCAACCATTTGATGTGCCATGGGAATATTTAAGAAATGTTCAATAACTTCTTGATAATTTGTCAATATACGGTGACCTAGGAATTCACCATCTTTTTCGCTTTTTCGTACAAGTGACCAGTGGAACACAAAAGCAGGATTAAAATCATTGAGTGTTTTAGGTGTCGCAAAATAACGTGTTTCAATCTCACTTGTCACAACCATCATTTGTGAAAATGCCATAAAGTTATTGGTATATTCACCATCTCGATAATAACGCTTAAATTGTCCAAAGGCTTCGTCTAATGTTTTATCCGTACGTTTTTGCTCAATATTAATTAATGGTAGTCCATTAATTAACAGCACAATATCAAATCGATTATTATAGTCAGTCTGTACTTCACGCGCAATTTGATAATTAGAGTCTCCACCACGAACTTGAGCCTTTCTCAGAATCGTTAGTGTGATTTGTCGTCTAGTAACATCTGGATGACTGTCACGATAGATACCATCAATTTTACCCGTTGAACCTTCCATTGATAGGATCTTTGCGGCTTCATAACTATTTGATATCTGTTTGACCTTCGCCATAACTTGCTGGAACTCAGCATCAGTCAAGGCAACACCCTCTAAGATGTCCGCATTGATACGATTTAACTCATCACGCCAGTTATTAATAAGGTCTTGAACAGTGACTTTATGAAGATTACCATTTAGTTTATCAGGAGCTTGCCACTTAAACTTCGTTAATTTTTTTACGAAATTTTCCTGAAATGCCTTTTCTGAAGTATTTTTGGGAGTATTACTCATACGTGTCCTTTCTATATCAAACTTAGCTGATGTTACACGAATAATTCATTCAAATAAGCCTTTTTCAAATCGTTTAGTTTGTCGAGTTTTTGTTGTTGGATAGAGATAGATTTGTCGAGTTTTTGGAAAAATTCTCCTATTTTTTCTTGCTCTGGTAGAGAGGGAACTGATACTAAAATGCTTTCTACATCTCTAGCGTTGTATGATGGTAATGCACCGACTTGAATCAAGGATGGTAAATCAATTGTTTCAAATATAGTTTTAGCAAAATTTGTATCAATTTTTGAAGTATCAATAGAAAATGCCATAGTATTGTTATCCATAAGGAATGGTATACTACATAACCTCTTACGATTCAACAAAACTGCTGCTCCAACTTTTGCAAAAAATATCGCCGGAACATCCTGAATTGGTTTCCAACTTCTCTGGTTAATTTGTTCTATTGTGACGTAATTGTTTGCAAAGACCATTTCATGCTCATTCCCTTGGTTATTCATATCTGATACTTTGTAAAAAGGAATTCCTACTTTTCCTCCTTGCTCTGAATCGGGGAATCCAATACCAGATTGAGCATTTCCTAGTCTTCCTAACAAAACCTCTTCCCATTCCCCTTCAAAACCTGAGAAACGACGTTTTGGTACTCGTTCTCCTTCTGCAGGGAAGAGTTCAGCAAGATAGGCTTTTTTGAGATTTTTGAGTTTATCAAGTTTATGCTGATGGAGGGTGATGAGAGAGTCGATTGTTTGGAAAAATTTTCCGATTTTTTTCTGTTCATCAATTATTGGAAAACTAATTTCAGTCACTTGTAAATTAGACTTACTGATAGAACTAACTTTCGTTCCTTGCATTAAAGGTAATATCTGCTTGTGATAAAAATCAGAATTTAAGTAATATCCTAAATAATATGGAGCAAATAACTGTATTGGTCTGGCAGCGATTGTATGTAATCCAGACACCACATTTTTCCCCATAATATTTCTAATTTCTATTGCCTTTCCAACAGTTGAATCTTCTGCAGCGTCTGCAAAAATTACATCACCATCTTGAAGAAGAGATTGTCTAAAATCTAGTACACTAGAATCAATTATTGATGGCAAGTTATCTCGTTTTAGATCTATAACACTTTGAAACTTTATTAGAATATCACCATAATGTATATTTTGAACTTCGTAAGATTCGTGCGTTAGTTTTTCTCGCGAAAAAGAATTCGTTTTTATAGAGAAATCAGCTATATTTCCTAAGAGGTCTTGTTCCCACTCACCATCTAATTCAAACTCTTTAAACCGTCTCTTTGGCACATATTTACTGTTCGTCATCAAAGCACCACCAATTCCTTCATCATTGCTTCCAGTTCTTTTTCGAGTTTAGCAATCTCATCATCTAGACTATCTAATGTTTCAGAGTAGCGTTTGTTCAATTCATCTACCACTGCAATCTCAGACTTAAGAGGGGATTCTACTAAGTTCTCCACTCTTTCGATAACTGAACCAAACCATTTTTTGTAAAGGAGTTGATCTACTTCTTCATCTGTCAATTGAAGAATGCGTTCAGCCACTAGTTCTTTTAACTCTTGCTCTTTGGTCTTAATCTTTTTATTGACTGCTGATTTTTCTTTGGTCAAGTCATCGACTTTCTTGAGAAGGTCATACTCAAGAGACCCTTTTTCAGCCTCTTTCAAACTATCTTTAATCAACTTGCCTTCAAAACTGTCTTGAGCCTCACCCTCTTCATTCTTTTTGAGAGAGTCAAAGAGAGCATTGTACTCATCACTATCTTCTACCTTCGCATTTTCTACAAGCTCACTCATTTCGCTTTCAATATCAGCAATACGTGATTTGAAAGCCTTAATTTCAGCTAGCTCCTTAGCATAAAGTTCACTAGCAATGAGACTATTTGGAACGACAACCCCATTCCAACCGTCTTGAACAAGTTCTTTTTTCTTACCTTTTTTTACCATATTGGGCTCACGTGTTCGACCAGCTTGGTAAAATCCTAACTGTTCAATAAACTCTGAATCATGTTCAAGGCTATTGGCCCAAATCTCAGCAATCATCTGATACCCGTCATAACTGTCAAGTTGTTCAAAGGCTGATAGCTGATGTTTGATATCCGCTAACATGGATTCTTTAAGCTGTCTAGAACTACGTTCCTTACCAAGCTCATGTAACTGAGTCCAGTAGGTATCCAGATAAGCTTCAACCATTTCTTTCACATGCATCATCGTCTCTTGAACTACCGTACTTGATAATACCTCGTCTGAAAATTCATCAATCGTTTTGTTTAAAGCCAAATAGCCAGGACGCTTTTCAGTAAATGCTTGTTCTAAAACATCTGGTACTAATTGATTGAGAATCTTCAAGTTCTCAATATTCTCTTTTGGAATACCTCCGTATAAATGGGCATCAACATCGTGAGCAATCTCATTGTCTATAGCTGTCACATAGCGAGGAATGTTCATATTAAACTCGTTGCTGATGAGTTCCTTTCGACTCGCTAAATGACTATATCCTTCTTCTTCTGTACGATTACTGTATGTATCTACAATCTTAGCAATATCTTTTTCTTGAAGGACATTTTGCTTCCCTACTTTAATAAAGTTATGCGAAGCATCAATAAAGAGAACAGGCTCATTTAAGTCACGATTCTTCTTCAAAATGATGATACATACTGGGATCCCTGTATTAGAGAATAGATTGCTTGGCAAACCAATAACGGTATCAATCTGATTTTTTTCAATGAGTTTCTGACGAATCTCGCCTTCTGCTCCTCCACGGAAAAGCACCCCATGAGGTAATACAATGGCCATTGTACCAGTGGTTGATAGGTGGTAAAGCCCATGAAGAAGGAAGGCAAAATCCCCTTTTGAATCTGGAGGTAGTACACTGGCAATTTCAAAACGTGGGTCTGAAGCTTTTAAGCCGACTCGGTTCCAGTTCTTAATCGAATAAGGTGGGTTCATAACCACCGCATCAAACTGTACACCTTCATCTGGACGCTCTGGATCTTCTGGCCAGTCTTGTGCAAGGGTATCCCCGTTTTTGATGCTCATCTTCTCAGGACGTACACCATGAAGTAAGAGGTTCATACGTGTCAAGTTGTAAGTCGCTGTATTTTTTTCTTGTCCGTAGTAGCTAAGAACCTTCTGCTGCTCTTCAGATAAATGTTTTTTTACAGTCAAAAGGAGTGACCCTGAACCAACAGTTGGGTCATAGATAGAGGCTAGAGACTTATTTGTCGCAACTATCTGAGCCATGACTTCACTGACCTGATGAGGGGTGTAGAATTCACCAGCCTTTTTCCCAGATTCCATAGCGAACTGCCCAATCAAGTACTCATAAGCATCTCCTAAAATATCACTTTTTTGGAGGGCAACCATGTCCAAGTCTTCAAAAAGACGAATAAGAGCCTGAATGTTCTTGCTTCGTGTGTTCAGGTCACTACCAAGAGCTGTATCAGACAAATCCAACGTTGAGCTTGAGAAAAGACCATTAAAATCATCTGTCTCGTATGTTGACACGACACTACGTTCAAATTCACCAAGACTTTCAGTAACCGTCTGAACTTCAAACTGCCCTGTATTCATGTCATTTAACCATTTTTGATACAAGTACTTAGGTTTGACCACATACCCTAAGTTATCACTGATCATCTTCTCCAGATCTTTTTCGTATAACTCGTGTGCCTTTTGATATTCCTCAAACACGTCCACATCAGTAGAAAGCCCGGATAATTCTGCAAAGGTTTTGAGTGTTTTGTCACTCAGGAATTTATAGAACATGAGTCCTAACATGTAGTCTTTGTAACGGCTAGCGTCCATTGAACCACGGAGCTCAGTAGCTCCATTCCACAGACGTGCTTTGATTTCTTCTGACGTAATCATTTGAGTCTCCCTTTACTATTTACCATTTCGTTTACAAATTGCTATCTTTAAAAATGATGTTACCTAGACTTGTGGTATCATTTCCAAGATAATATCCTCTTGATTATACCATGAAAGCAATGAAAACATAAGGAAGACCTTGACAAGCTTGGCCTTAGTAGATAGCTAACCACACTTCAAGTTGTCACTAAAACACATAAATACATAATAACTGTATTTGAATATAAAAAAATGCAGAAGAACCCCCCTACATTTTTTTACTATATTAATATTTCTTGGCTATCCAATTCTAGCATATCTTATAAATTGACTCTAACACTTCAGATTTGGTAAAATTAAATAAAGGTTGAGACTGAGTTTGAGCCGGTGACGACTCATTCAAAGGTTGCGGTTCATCCGCTTCAGGTAGAGGTGCTGCCTCCTGTTTTTCAGGTAATCCCCGAATGTGTTCTCAGCCTTTTTTGTATGCTCCTGGGTCTTCTCAGGAGCTTTTTTATCTCGTAAAATTAGTTATTTTTCTGCTTTTAAATCGTTATTCCAGTCGTACTTCTTGGCTGAAATAGATATATGTTAAATTCTACCCACGGCAATATACTATTATAAACCTATACAAACTGCATATATCTTTTTCGCTGTTCAAACATTAAGAGTACAGTGGAACAATTTATTAATATAATACTCCTGTGTTAGAAGCCATTATAGAAATGAGCTAATCCTTTAAATCAAATCTTAATTGACTCATTTCGTCCTCTAGATTCGAAATTGAGACTTCAACATTATACAAACCTGTATTAAGGTTATCAGACACTTCCGCTCTTAAATTATCTAGCGATTTTTCTAAGTCCTCAATTCTTGTGTTCAGTTGTTTAAATTTTATCTCCAATTGTTCCTCAGAACACAAGATATTTATAGCTTCTTTTATATTATCAGCCCTATAGTCTTCCAAATAACTAATAATCCTAACTAATTGAGTACTATTTAAATATTTTTCAGGTAAAAAATCAACCTTGCTAAAATGTTGTTCATATTCAGCTAGAAGTTCCTGTAGATTCGAACGAGTTTTATTCAGTTCCAGCAATTCTTCCTTAAATTGTTCACTTTCTTTTCGAAGAATTTCAGCCCGTTCTTCTGCAAAAACCTTATAGTACTGTTCTATAGCTAATTCCTCTTTTTTGGCATATTCCTCTATTTCTGTTAAATTTTGCTGTCTCTTCTTTTTAAACATTTTAGAGATTACTCGAGAAAGTTCTTTAGGTGCTTCTCCAATACTTTCAACGATAAAGTTGTTGAGATGTCTAGCGTCAAAAGAATCTAGTTCCTCTTGCCCCCTATTTTCTAGTGATTCAATTTCCTCATTTACTTTTGAATAATTCAAAACCATTGAATCATAGTTTTCAATATCATACAGTAGCTCTTTTAATCGTCCGAGGAGTATGTTATTTGATTCAGAAATTTCCATATAATCTGGCACCTTTTTAGTTCACCTTCTTGAAGAATGATTTTGAACTACTTTTTGATTTACTTTGAATATAAGTTTGCAAATCAATAATTTTATCATTGATCTGGTCCTTGTCGTCTTCATTTAAATGATTGATAGTTGTTGACAAGTTTTTTAACAATGTTTCATCAACTTTTTTAAGTAATTTTTTGTCACTCATAAATTCTCTTATAGCGACTTTCAAATCTAATACAGTTGACGGATGTACATTATTATCACACAATTCTAGAGTATAGAATGATAAGCAACTAATCAAGTTATTTAGTTTACGATCTCTTTCATCTTGTTTTCTTTTTATAGTATGACCTACTACTACAGCAATCCCCGCTGTTGCTATAGCACCAGCAGCTATACCACTAACAATCAGCTTAACGTCATTATTTTTCAGTTCATCTTCGTCTACTACTACGAATTTACACCACTCAACTACCCCTGTATTTCCTGACCCAGGATTCCAAACAACATTCGCTTTTTCAATACGTGCTTTACCCTCATCTATTAGTTTTTGGGCTTTAGGCGATATTTCTAAATAACCGTAACTCATTATCAAACGTTACCTTTCGTTTTTTGCCATAAATATATCACACCAGTATTCGAAAAACAATTAGATTACGATAAAGAATTCCTAATAGATGTGTTATCAAGAGAAGATTATCAACAAGCTATTATAGACTATATTGAATGCTACAACAATAAACTCATTCAGGTCAAACAAAACAACTAGATAGCTTACGAGTACGTAAAACCGATAATATTGATGCTGAAAAACTAGCGCGTCTCAGTTCATCCTCAACCGTAACCCAAGCTATGTCCAAGAAGTGCTTTATCAAGAATTAAACGACCTCAGCCATTTCTATCAGAATCTTACTGAGGATATTATCTGCGCTAAAATCCGTCTGCACAAGGTTTTACAGGTCACTTTTCCCGAATTGGAAAACATCTTGTCGGCATCAACTGGGGAACAATATTGGAACTTGGTTATAACTTTTCCATGTAATAGTTTTGTACTGGAGTCGGATGACGCCACATTAACAGCAATCATCCGTCAGTCTACGGCAAAACGCATCTCTGAAAAACGTATGACTTACTTAATAGATAAGCTTACAAAACTAGCTAATCCGTGTTATTGTACGGTCAAGAAAACCTCTCCAATGATAGAAGAGGTCAAATACTATGCAGGCTTTCTGAACACTGACAAGGTGTTTTAGAGGAGATGGTAACATTCGTCGGTTTCACTCTGCCAATCAAATCAATGATTTTATCGGCATTGACTTCAGACACTATGAATCTGGAAACTCTCTAGCCTGAGAAACGGAAAAGACAACCGCAAGTGACTTCAACCAAACCACACACGATTGCCTCTATACATCGTCTCATTAGAACAATGTATTACCTCATAACGCATAACAAACTTCACGATTATACTTCTACCCAAAATCGGTAAAATTGTTCATACCATATTACTGTAACGCCTTATCAAAAAACACCAGATAAGGTGTTGGTTTAGTATACACATTTTACACTAAACTTTAGTTCAAAAAAGATTATTTTCCTAGTTTGACTATGAAACTCAAACTATTTTTCATCAAATACCTTGATATACTTGATAAATAGTAGAAAAGAACCAAATCCTTTACTTAAATTATTTAACTAACTTTTTGGGGTCAGTGCACTATTGAATCTTATTCTCCCATTTCTGTTTAAATTTATGTACTCTTAAAGGCACTAGTACAAAAGAAATGAAAAATATGACGAAACCTACAAAAATAGCTCCTAAATACATATTTCGAAAACAAATTGAGCTTATATTAAGTTTATGAGAATTTGAAATAACAGAAGGTGATACATCAAAAAACAAAATTAAGAAAAAAACAATTGCAAAGAGATTACACAAAATACTGTAGAACATGAAAAGATATTCCCAAATACTTCTTTTTTCTTTTTTAAGAGAAGCGAAATATAGGTAAAGAAATGAAAGAATATAAATTCCACCTGTAATACATATATATAACAAAAACAAATTTTTGAGCTCTGGGGTAAGTATTTTCTGCGGTAAAGTTGAAAATAGAATTGTGGTTACTGCTATTATAGAAGAAAATAACTTCTGAGAAAGGAACTTATAATCATTATCCATCATGAAATCCACACTTCCCTCATAATCTGGATTCTTTCTAGCTAACTTTACACAGTTCTTATTCCAAAATTTTTCTTCACTATCAGGTATCGATATAGGCTTTCTATCCTTACTCATTAAATTTGACTCATGAAAACCTAACATCATAAATATAATAAAGATTATTACGAGCAAAAAAACAATCTGAAAGATTGTTTTAGGTGTCAACCATGTAAAATTAAAAAACTCTTTATTTTCAACACCAGTTAACTGAAATATAAGATATATCGTTGGTGACCATAATGACCAAATACTTAAACCAAGTACTATTTTTTTAAAGTGTTTATAAATTTTTTTTTTTAATTTACTAGATAAACTTCCCATAATAATTAAACTCCCAATATTTATACTACAAAGTACCCGTTACTCATTTGCAAAAGATAATGAATCTACTCAAACAGTGAAGTAAACACTTAAAAACCTCTCAATTATGTTATCACTTAATCAAAAAGTTTATTTACTACTCATCTAACGCATCAATAAACTTTTCAAACGTTAGTCTTAGACAATCTTACAAAATTAAAATTTTGTTCCGATACCACAGATTTTTTACCTAAAAGAAAATAAGGAACCTCTCTGAATAAAGCTACTTTCAATAGCTTTCATTACTCATCTAAATGTCTTCAGTTATTCTACTTCTTTCTCTTCATAATATGATTAAACGGTTATACCTCTCGAAAGTATTTTTATTATACAACTCCCTATTAAGATTAACAACTATAATTGACAGATATTTCAAATTGTTATGCTTTTCTAAAGCATATAGTCGCTCATAATCAAAATTTACTTTGAAAACCAACAACTATAATATGTAAAATATTATATAAATTCGATAGCAAGTTATAAACTTGACAAAATTAAGTTAATTTGCTAGAATCTACATACAAAAAGAAACTGAGTGTACGATCAGCTTCTACGTAGATCCGTTTAAAAGACGGTGGCTAGTTTTAAACGAAAATAATCCGTCTTACTTCGCCAAAAGTGGGGACGGATTATTTTTTGTCATCGTTCTTAAAGAGCTTGTAGCATAAACCAATAAGAGCAATAGTAAAACTACCAAAGCCTAGAATGGTTTGTACAACCTCAAACGCTGTCAAAACGGCTCTCCTTTCTACTAGATTTCGAATGCTTGCCCATAGGCATCACTCCTCTCTAATGAATGAAAGCCACCGTCTATCACTTTTCTACATATAAAAGTATATCAAATTCATACAATAAAAGCCATTTCCCAAAAGCCAGCTATCCTAATAATGAAGGGAGCTGGCTTTTCTAAATTATTAAGGTCATCCTCTGATATTCCATACGAAGAATCTAGTCACTAAAAAGGAATCCTCAGACTCCTTTTTAGTGTATACATAAATATGTTTATGTATGATTTCGCCTAATTTTCACTAACAGTTAGGTTACTTAGTGGAAGATAACTTGGAGAAAAAACCATTGATAACAATTGCAATCTATTCTTTAGATGGTGCTCCACCTTTTTGTGTTTTAGGATCAATCACCATACCAACTTGTGGTTGGGTATCTCCTAAAATAATTGATGCTGGACTCAAGAAATCACCGTACTGAAAGACTTTCGTTTTCCGACGTTCAAAGTGAATATGTGGCCCAGTAGCTGCACCCGTTTGTCCAACATATCCGATAAGTTGGCCTTTTTTGACCTTATCCCCTTTCTTAACAAGAGGAACATCACGCATATGTCCATAATAGATAATAGTGCCATCTGGAAGAGTGTGCATCACGTGGTTACCGTCGATATTCATCGCCTCTTCATTGACCTCTACTACTTCACCGTCTGTTACGGCATAAATTGGAGAGCCTTCTGGTGCTGCAAGGTCCATTCCTGTGTGTCCTGAACCCGCATTTGGACCACCTGCATTAGCTGCTGCACCGAAAAGTTGGGTAATGGTATAAGGAACATCAAGTGGCTGACCAGTATCAGTGCTGAGATTACTACTATCGCTGTCACCACACGTATCTGCATCTACTTCTTCCTTGTCATCATCCTTATCCTTCTTGTCTTTCGGACGATAGACATAGACTTTTCCGTAGTCCATAGTAATACGGTCTCGATATTGGCCATAATTATTCTCAGCAATCCCATCTCTTGAAGGGGAACATTGGATAATATTCTCCTTATCCTCAACTAGCATGGTCTGTCCTTTATCTCCGGAGCTACTTCCTTTCGTACCCCAGATAATGACATCTCCTTTTTCACGGTTTTGAACATCATCTTTGGACGACCACGCTCCCTCATACACCAATTCATAACCATTGTCTTTCAACCAGTCGTGTTCTGAATCGGTATCTACTGGAGATCCAGATTCTTTAGCACCTCCGTCAACAAGAGCATAGTAAAGAGCAGATGAATGGTCGTAGCTATCTGGTCCAGTACGAGCATCACGAGAATACTTGACCTTGCCTAGCTTATCCTTATACCACTTGATAGCTTTGTCAGTATCAATAGATTTTTTGTCCTTGTCACTGTCTTTTTTACTATCTTTGTTGCTAGAGTCACTTGATGAACTGCTATCGCTCTCATCGTCTTCGTTCTCGCTATCTTCTTCATCGTCGTCACCGTCATCATCATCTGAACTTTGACTACTTGACGAGGAGTTATTGGAAGAAGCACCGCTACCTCCAAAAGCTTTTTGGAACTTGGCATCATCGTACTTATACTTGCTTGCTTCAAAGACTTCCGCAAACTTCCTTGCATCCGCCTTCTTCTGCTCTGGTCTGACATAAGCCATATTGCCTCGTTCGTAGGCATTCCATGACATAGCCGTTTCATCGATATTGGTTTGTTTGGCAAACTCCTGAAATGTCCAGTTATGGCCAGATTCATCATAGGCTGGATTCCAGTCACCTTTTGAGATGGCATCGATAACAAAGGCAACCATCTTATCAGCATCTTCCCAATCAGGACTATTAAGAGGTGCATATTTAGTGTAGGGGTCAAACTGGAAAATTCCACCACCCCCAAGCGTATTTGATGTACCACCTGTCGTTGGAACAGCTCCTTTAGAAATGGAATCATTGATACCATTACCATAATGCCCTTGGGCACGTCCAATGATATCATAGCTCCCTTCAGAGTTTGCCCAACCAACTGCACCTGCAGCAGATTCCCCGGACATTCCCGAATTCACAAAAGCCATAAAGACTTTGTGGGCATTCTCATAAGCTTTTGTTCCCTTCGTAAAAGGATCAGAGTCGCCTGCAGATGATGAGTCAGTTTTAGTAGAAGTCGATTGAGGCTTAGAGCCTTCATCATCGTCTTCTTCATCATCGTCTTCATCGCCATCTTTTTGGTAGGTCACACATTGAGCGTTAGTCTTTCCAGAATTTCCTCCTGAAGTACTAATCGTGCCCATCAAACCAGTAATAATTGCAATTAAGATAACCGCAAAAGTTAAAATAGTTCCTATAATAATGGTTGTCTTCACTCCAAAAATCGTTAGAAGAACACGAGCAGCTTTATCACCTATTCGTTTCAAATATCTTAGTCACCCCCTTAATGAAGTAGTGCGGTTAGCCAATACCAACCAAATACAAGTAAAAGTCCTAGGGCAAGAAAGATACTTTGTTTAATGAATTTTCGATTTCGTTTTTGTTGTTGCTTTCGCATCCAAAATGAATCTTCATCTGAGTAATAGTCTTTGTGACGTTCCACTTGCAAATTATAATAGTCTGTCACATCCTCCTTGACACTGGATAACCTTTCTTTCCCACGCGCAATGAGACCTTGTTTTTTCTCTTGCTCACGTGAAATACTGTCCTCATCAAAACCGTCATAATAGGTATCGTAAAACGCTGAATAATCTACTTGCTCTTCGAGGTTTTCCGGATAGCCTTGGTCTTGATAATCATTAGGAGAATCTAGCTCTAGTTCACGCTGAATATACTGACCATCTCGTTTAAAACGATAAGATACCATATATCAAAACCTCCTTAAGCCAATAATAGGCATTTTTTGTGGAGCAATATAGAGTTTATCTGTTACTGTTACCTTAGAAAAAGGTACACCTTTGATTTTAAAAGTACGGTGTAACTCCTTAACAACGAGACCAGCTTTATAATCTTTTTCCGTCACTTCTTCCTTAAAGAGTTCTTCATAAGCTGATACCTGAATCAAGTCTAGGAGACGATAAGCAGATTGATAAGCATAATAGTTACTTCGATTGGCCAATCTTTTTTCAAAAAGAGGTGAATATTCCTTTGAGAAGAATGATACGACCTTAACAGCTCGTTTTCTATGGTTATATTCTAGTTTAGCCATAACCCATGCAAGCCCCCAAGTCACTAGCGTGATAAAGCCCCAGGTGTTCATCAAACAAATAGGAAGAAGACTAAACATAAGAATATGCTTTGCTTTCTTGATACGTTCACGTCTCTTACCAGTAAGTAGCTGATAAAGGGCTACAGTCAAGGCACAAAACACATATGGTGTATAGGCAATAGCCATAAAATGAACACCGTAGGCGAATAAAAGTGTCTGATAGAGCATGAGATAGCTATAGAAACCAACCAAACCAAGAACTAAACTAATAATAAAGGAGACTATCCTAAAGAAACGTAGTGTCTTAATGTCATAAGATATATTGTTAACCCATAGTGACAGTTGCATTAGTGTGGTCATTGATTAATTTTCCTCCTCTGGTACTTCTTCTGTTTCAAATATTCTCGAATCAAATCGAGCAGGTTCTTGGTAGATAATCATGGCTGAGTACTCATCCACTTGCTGACTTCCAAATAAGCCACATAAACTACTTAAAAGATGTGTTTTTCGCATCTGATAAGTAATATCAACAACACGACAGGTCTTTTTGTAAGCCAAGATCTCTAAGTAATCATTTACAATTCTTTCCAAATCATGCGGATTATCCTCTGTCAGAATTTTAGTTTGTAGTTGGAATGCCTCATCAGAATATGGTTGCTGTAGGTTCATTGTATTTCCCCTTTCACCATTTCTAAGGTAAGAATGCATAGCGAACATGTTCATCATACGGATACTTCCCATAAGACCTATTATCCGCTAGCTGATGATTAAAGACTAAGTTCTTGACAGAAGCAATATTTAGGAAGAAATCACCATCTCTTAAATATTTAAGTGACGAAAGTTCACTCTCGGTCATTTCCCCTTGTAAAGCATCTGCTAGACGAGGGATAGTCAAATCACCTAATTGAGAAAAGACACGATACGTCATCATAGAGAAAATTGCGCGTGTCGCTAAAACGTAATCCACTGCGTCCGTAGAGTTTGCATTCAAGAGGATGTTATCTAACGAACTCATTTCCATAATAAATGCAGAATAGTTACTACTTACATTCTCAATCAAATCCTTTAGAAAGTTAAGAGACTCTGAATAACGATAATTGAAGAGCTTATGTGCTCCGTTAATGGTAATAATGCTATGAGGTCGTTGGCTCTTATCTCCCCCGATAATCCCTCTACGGAAATACTCAGAGACCCTTCTTCCATTTGCTACAGCGTATGATGAAATGATAGATAACACTTGGTAAAGCTGAATATTAAGAAGTTCAGTATCTTGTATCCCAGAGAGGTCAAAGGTCACAACTTGTTCATTTGAGAAATCTTCAAACTGTGAGGTCGCATTTAAGAAGCGATAATCCCCCAATAGACCAGAGAAAGCATTAAAGAGACGGTCATAACTTGCAGCATCAATTTCATTCCCCTCTGCGATTTTGTCCTCTTTAAGCTTGTTTAAGCGTTCTACCCAATGAGATAGAGTAGGATAATCTTCTGGAATAACATTCGTAATCGTTAAGTCTTCTTGGTCCATGACTTCTGCATTACGGTTCCACAGACTACGGTCTTCATAAAAGTCGTTTAAAGCAGATGACAAATTATTGAGGTCAGAGTTCTTTAACCCTGGATCAAGAATTTGAGCTAAAGCACGTAGTTTATTACGGTGGGCATAGAAAGACTGGACCTGGTCCGTTGTTTCTCCATCTGCAGAGGAAGCCGTCGCAATAATTTGCATGAGGTTAATATGATTTCGATTATTAGTACCAGACATCTTAACATATCGACCACCTTGAAGTTCCGTAAGGTCTTTTAAGTGACCAGTAAGATCAATGTTAAAAATGGTATGTCCTTTAGCAAAATAGGTATCAATCAAATTACCTAACAACTTCATTTTTCCATTACCTGCTCCGGCAATCATCATTGTAGGAATTTTACGTTCCCTATCTTCATGCAAAAGGTCAAAGTTTACTACTCCACCGGTACGTGTTTCACCCAAGTAAACACCATAGGTATCCATTAAGTTTGTATGGTTAAAAGGATAGCCAGCACCTAAATCCCAGGCGGATGCAGCTTGCCCTTTTCGACGTAGTGGGGTATCTTCCAATCGAGAAGCTGGAATAAAAGCTGTATGATATTCGACGTCTTGCATGCCATCAGAAGAAGAAATCGAATACTGATTCAACTGTTGCTTCAGATCAGCTTCTCGTTCTACCAGTTCATTCAATGTGTTTGCCGCTAACAAAAAGCGAGTGTGGATTTTTTTAGAAGGAATATTATTATCAAGTTTTTCGCGATAGCCTAATAAAGAACCAATACGCTTCTTATCATCTGCATCTTGTGCAGCCTTTGTATTTTGCGTTGCTAACATATTCGAAATAGCTTTTGAAGCTAAGTCGGACATTTCATTATTTAAAGTATGTTCTAAGGACATAAAACTGATTACATTATCAACGAGCATTAAATCACTCATCCAAAAGTCAGGTAAACCGTGTGCTGGATATCTGTCATATGGAACATGAGCAATCTTATAATAACCATTTGCTTGTCTCCAATATCTATCATCATATTTAAAATCTGGAATATCACTTTGAATCCTACTAATAAGATTGAGGTCATAACCCTCTCGAATATATTTCTTGATTTTTCGTGAACTTAAATCCATGTAAACTCCTTCTAGTACTGGTTAGGGGAACCATTAAGTGAATCATTAAAGTTGTAATATTGAGTCAATAACTCTTCCTTCTTTTCGACAGATACAACTTTAGGGGCAAATCCGTGGCTCGAAGCAATTGTTAAGGTGGTACGAGTATTGGAATCTATTTCAGCCAGAGTGTCTCCAAACACCCAGATAAAGAACTCGATATTTTGTTGGTTGATTGCAACGACTTGTTGTACGAGATATTTTGTTTTCAAAATATCTTCTCGTTGCCTGAGTTGATAAATAAGTCTCTCTTTATTTGCAATTGTGTCAAGATCATCGCCATCATTGATAATCAATTCTGGAGCATTCTGCTCTTGCTTGACTTCATCCAGCAGACGTAGGAATTCGTTAGATTGGCTTGAAACATCTGTTGGTAATTTCGTTGTCTGAAGCATCATGTCAAAGGTAGTACCAGACAGAAAAAGAGTGAAGCCTACCTTAACAGCTGCTTGTTCTTCATTAGACATCGCTTGAATATCTTGCCCAAACACCTCAAAAATCTGCACATAACCTGAATAGCCATTAGCTAATCGTATCGGTTGATTAGGATAGCCATATAGAATAGACTTCACGTCAGCAATCGCAACAGTGTCTAAAAAATCTCTACGTTTTTTCTTATTGAGCGGGACATACACAAACTCTTCTCCGGCACGTTCACCAAGGTCTATACTTTCAAATTGTGTTTGCTTTTCCTTCTTCTTCTCTTGTTTTCTTTTCCGTGCCTCTTCTTTTTTTCGTTTCTTAATCTCTTTTTTTGACAATACTGGTTCTTCAATTAAACCCGGCATATCATTTCCTCCATAAATATTATTCTTCCCTATTCTACAAAACGGTATGGGACGTTCGTAACCCAGTGACACCCATTAGCTACTCCTACTTCTCCATGTTTTTGACAATCGCCTTCCATTTAGGGCTCTCTGTCCTTGTCTAGCTACTAAAAAACTGTTACAATCAAATAAATACAATCGCAATAATCTTTTTAGGAGGGTTTTAGGATGCTAGACTTTTTACAAGATTTTTATTTTTCACTATATATAAGCACTTGGACCTCATTAAAATGGTTACTTTTTTCAGTACTTATTGGTATCGCTTGCTTCTTGCTTACGCTTCTTTTTTCTACGATAAGTGAGGCTGCTGAAACAATTTGGTTTAAATTTTCGTTGTCTCTTACTGGAATGTTTGCTCTATTTTGTCTATTCATGACACTTCATGGCATCATCCATTCAATAGGAATCCTAGTAGGTGCTGTTTCTAGTTTCTTTTTCCCAGTATTTGGTTTAGTAATAATCTGTGGTATTATCCTATTCATCATCAGTCTCTTTAATCCTTTCTTCCTCTTATTTTTAGTTAAGAAATAAAAAACAAGCCACAAGGCTTGTTTTTTTGAGACTATTATCACAACTCACCGTCTTCTCCAGCATCAAATTTCTGGAATCGACTATCACTATCTAAGCTATTTTTCTTTGGTAAGCTTTGTGTTGGAGGAGTAATATTTGAAGTATCCCCTTTTGGAGTTATTCGTCCTGCTCCACCAGTATTATTTAAGATTTTATCTCTGACATTATCTCTAGAACTTGTGTAGCCTTCTCCGAAACTGCTTGAGAAGTCTCTCTTAATAGATTGACCAGCATTCCTGAATTCATTGCTAACAACTTCTTTACCAGATTTAATAGTGTCTTTGAATCCTTTAAACATATTGCGTCCAGTAGCACTCATTGACTGACCAACAATCTCTCTATACTTAAGACCATGAGCTCTTCTATCAGCCATTGCATTCCAAGTACCTGCTACAGTACCAGCAGTAGCACCAGCAGCAGTTAAGGCACCTCGTCTGATACCATTTGTGGTCGAACCTACCACGCTACCAGCACTCCTAAGTCCCTTAACACCAACTTTGGTTCCACTACTAACACTATTTCTGAGACGGTTAAAGCCACTTTGATTTCGTCTTCCAGTAGTTGGATTATACTTACCAACAGCAAAGTTTCTAGCACCACCACCCATTTTACTAGCAGCCATCGCACCAACAGCCATTGTAGCAACTCCAGTCTTAGTTCCACTTGAAAGGTTAGTATCAATACCTAGCCAGCGTTCCAAAATTTTTGATCCTTGAGAAACTGCAAGATAAACACCAAGGTAAACAGCAATCGTCGCAATGGCATGTTGGAATGGATCTAAGCCATCATAGAAACTTCCACCCAGAGTTTTCTTAGCAACATCAGATGCTCCAGAACCTAGATTGAGCTTCACTTCACTATAAGTAATTAAGAACCATTGTGCTATTTTTACGAATAATAGTTGGAACCAGATGGCAGCAATTCCTGTCATAACTTCTTGCCAAACCTCTAGGATACGCATACTATTTCCAACAGCCGAGTATGAAACTAGTGGTGAAATAATCACTGTTATAAGTGTTTTGAAAATCATTCGTACCGTAGTTACCAGCAATCCGATAAGCAAAAGTAAAAGAATAATTTGCTGAGTGATCAGAGCTATCCAGTCAACTTTATAGCGGGCATAAGTTGGTAAGAAAGCAGTATTATCAAAACCAAGGAAATAACCTGATTTTGAAGTGGTAACTCGTGCATAAGCAATTTTACCATCTGCATAACGAATGGTGTTAAGCGTGGATCTCATTACATCAGAGAAACCATTATAGGGTGATTTTTCTTGATTATCTTTCCACTCCGATTCCTCTTTCCAACCAGTAAAAAATATTTTACTGGTTTGAAGAAGAGCAGTTATCGGGTTAGATAAGGCTATACCATTTTTTACTTGTTGTCCCCAGTCAACCGAACCGTCTTCTCGCACTCCTACGAATTTGGCTATCGACGATACTCGTCCTTCACGTCCAGAATAGTACTGAAGCATTGCCTTATTGGTTGGACCATAGGTTTCAGTAAAATTAGTGAACCAAATGTTACCATCTGAAATAGAATTCCAGTTTTTATCACCAGCTATAAAATGAGTATCTTTATTATAGCCCAACTTATCTGCATCAAAATCCATTGCATACAGCATTTCAAGGTCAACTGTGTTACTTCGAAATGGTGTCACAGAAAGTGAAACACTCTGACCACTGCCAGTTATGTCATAATAGGCTAGTCCTACGGTATCCTTCGCTATGGCACTACCAAATTTTGAAGCAAACACTGGAAGTGAAGCAACAGAGAAAGTTACCAGAATCATATGATTGAAGAATTCTCGATACCTGAAAGGTGCTCCTGCCATTGCCATTATAAGACGAATGAGCGTTACCAGAACAAATAATGAAATCCCAACGATTTGAAGCCACTTATAAACCTGCCCAACAAAGCTATCAGACTGACTAATATAATCAAACATCCCGAACAACTTAAACATGTTGAGGTATGCTTTCTCTATCGCATAACTAAAACTATAGATACCTTTTGAAAGCATCTCGGGAATAAAGCCAAAAGCTATAAATACCCCTGTTGTTGGGTGGAGATATTGGTCCCACTGAGCATAAAAGGATGCCAATAATAGCTCTTTATCTTTGTCACCTCCCCAACCTTTAGAACCAACTTCATTAGGCCAATCTTTCGATTGAGAGATCATATCTGATAGGGATGGCCAGACCTTCCCTTGTTCAATCTCAATTGTTGCTTCTGCACCCATAGGTTATCCCTCCCTGTTTTCAGTGTTTTCAGCTGAAGTTTCAGTTGAAGGAGATGTTGGAGTTGCAAATGCTGTTGTTGTCGGTTCAGATGTAACTACCCAACCTTGAGTAGCTGATGGTTTTTTCTTAACATTGAAAGTAACACGACGAACTGTCGTTTTTTGAGCCTCATCCGTTGTACCAACAACATATGTAACCTCATAGGTATCCTTCTCATTCTTAACGAGTTCAACTTTCTCCAACATTGTGCTAGAAACAGTTGCTACCTCTGGGTTAGTAAATTTAGCGTCGTTATTATCCAAGTAAGCCTTAAGCTTATCCTTGTCTCCTGAATAATAGTATGACAAGAAATAACGAGCCATGACATCAATCTCATGTTCATAATCTTGTATCATTGTAAGACGCTCAACCTTATCTGTTGTGGCTACAAGTTCTTTCTTCACGCGCGTGAAATTACTATTATAGACCATTAGCATCAACAATAAGAATACCGACAAGGTACAAGAGCCAATAGCCAAAATCAATGGCAACTTACTTGGTGGTCCTACTTCCTCATCTTCATACACTCTGCCTGTCTTCTCCTTCCGTTTCTTGGCTCCAGCAACTGACTGTTTATGCTTATCTTTATTCGACATAAGACGATTTGGAAGTTCTCCTTCAATCGTTCCTGGTTTTGGATAAGGTGGCATATCAACTAGAGACAAGCCTAGACTTTCAGCATAACATGGAAGTAACCCCATTGGACCACTGAAAAAGTTAGAGATACCTTCATATGTTGTCTTCTCAAACCGTTTATCACGGTGTGCTTCTTCGATGAGTGGGGTAACAAGTTCCTTATAATCTTTCGTAATAACAAAAGGGGTAATCTGAGGTTGTCCTTCAATACTAGGGACTCCCGTAGTTGGCCGTGTCACACGACCATCTTGTTCCATCGGTTGACTAGCAAGAGCAATTCCCTTCAAGGTAAACTGAGAATAACGCTTTTTGATTTCTCGAAAAAGTAATTCCGCTTGTTTAAAAGTTAGGAATGGGAGACTTTGTGCGATACTTTCCTTTTTATTACTAGGAAAATATTCAGTATCTAAGTCATCAATGATATCCGCTAACTCTTCATCCTTTTTAGGATTTGCATTTCCTTTCCACTCGATATAAAGAAACAAGGCATCCGGAAACAATACCTTGCGATTCCCCTTTATGGTAAGTAATTCTTTTTCCATAAAGTATACCTCTTAAAGACTTATTTGGGTTGCCAAAGATAATCAACAAATGAAACGAGTGCTGAACCGGCACATAGTGCGATTGCAATCCACATAAGTCGGTCAAGGGCTACTGATCGTTTCTTATCACCCATCATCATCAAGATACATGCCCCTAAACCACTTAGTACTGCTATCCCCGGGAATAAGAGACGTAGCATATCTGTAAAGTTATTAATCCAGTTATTAGCTTCATTAGCTGGGTTAACAGTCCCATTTCCTCCAGTTTGCTCCGCAAAAGCAAGGGATACAGAGTTTAACGTCAATAAAGCAGTCATTCCTAATGTTGATGCCTTTGCCTTCACGTTGTTCAAAAATGTGTTTTCTTTCAAAACAGTCTCCTTAAAATTTTAATAGTTGTAGTCTACAATATTCCATCTATGAGTCACAACCTAGTGACACCCCTTAAGACGTAAGCAAATAGTTCGCATACTCCTCTGGAGGTATCCGTTTGACACTAATATGTGTCTGACGCCTATCTTGAACTGTCTTTCTACCTGAGTTCCCATACGCAAATGTTCCTGGTGCATGTCCATATAGTGAGACATCAACCATAAAGTAATCTTGTGGCTTTCGCCCAAGGAAATACAATTGCTCAAAGATTTCATCAGTTAACACTTCATCAATAGTTCTTTCTAAAGGCCTTGCTCCATCTTCTGGGCTAACACCGACACTACTGAGATATTCATAGAAGTATTTTTTGCCATCGATAGTTTGGTCACCATCCATAACATCCTCATAATTAATAAGGATATGATGCTCTTTAAACCAACTGCTCTCATGTACAGCCATTTTTGAATAGACAATCTTATCAATGGTTTGTTTCGTCAAGATATTAGTCACTTCAATTTTCCAGCGGTTGATAAATTCAGGACGTTTAAAGATCTTGATTAACTCGTCTCTCATGTCCTTCATGAACTCTTTATAGTCAGTCTTGTTCATTTCTGTAAAGGTTTGACCAGAAGTGATATATTTATCTTTGATTCGCTTATGCCCCACGTTTGATGTCGCAATGATAAACGTATTCTTAAAATTGATTTTTCGTCCACGTCCGTCAGTTAAATGCCCGTCATCAAGCATTTGCAAATATAAAGCCCAGACATCTGGATGAGCCTTTTCTAACTCGTCCAATAGTACTAACGAATAGGGATTCTTCTTAATTTTTTCAGTTAAATCACCTTTTCGCTCGTCATTTCCTATAAGACGAACAACAGCATTATCAGTCATGTATTCTGACATATCCAGCCGAATCATCGCTTCTTCACTACCAAACAGTTGTTTTGCTGCTTGTTTCGCCAATTCAGTTTTACCTGTACCTGTTGTTCCAAGTAGAAGAAGAGTTCCTAGAGGTCTTCGCTTGTTCTGCCCACCCTGGATACCTTTATACATAAGGCGTGCTATAGTTCGAATCACATGGTCTTGCCCCTTAACAACAGCACGCATCCCTTCCGCAAAATCCACTGGAGTTGAGGACGTGCGTAGGAGACTTTCCATTGGAATACCTTTTTTACGGTGAATGACATTCGCAATATCTCTTAAGGTAATCTCTGATTTCCCATCAATATTTGCAGTCGCTGAAGCTTCATCAATAATATCAATAGCTTTATCAGGAAGCATTTTATCCGTGACATAACGAATAGATAATTCTACTGCTGCCTTAATGGCATCAGTAGGAATCTCAATATCAAGTTCTCGTTTATACTTGGGACGACGTTTTTTCAAGACCAAAATAGATGCCTCTTTGTCCAGTTCATCAACGTAAACTGGTTGCAGACGTCGTTCCATCGCTGGATCTCGTTCGATAATCATAAACTCATCAGCTGTAGTGGCTGAAATAAGATAGATTTCCCCACGAGATAAGGCTGGTTTCAAGCTATTAGCGACGTCAAGAGCACTTCCCTCAACCCCAGTACCCATAATGGTATGCACTTCATCAATAAAGAGGATAAACTCATCTTTATGAGCCATAAACTCTTTAATCAATCCGTCCATTTTGGCAATGATGTTCACCTCTTTACCTGTATGGTCAAATTCTTTCCCTTGGATAGCAGATAATTCTAGTTGCTTAACCTGCTTACCTTGGAAACGTGTTGGGACGTGGGCTTTATTGTTAAGAATATCCGCACAAATTCCTTCTACAATAGCTGTTTTACCTACACCAGCTTCACCAATTAGTACAGGAGAGTTTTTTTCTAATCGATTCAGTGAGATAAAGACTTGTCTGATTTCATCTTGTCTACCCCAAGCCACAAAATCTTGACGCTTGGGTCTGATTTTCTCAGTAAGGTCTGTTGTGTATTTGTCAATATAAGGAGTCTTACTAAGATTATGGTTAGTCCTCTCCTTCATCTATTTATACTTCCTTCCTAAACGTTCTGCAGCCTTATCCATTAAGTAGCGACGGTTTTTCGAGCCATCATCTCTCAACTCTGGGTAACAGTTCTTATCAATTGGATAATAACGTTTCTTTGTCCGACGGTGAGCATGAATAAATTCCCAGAACTTATTTCCACCAGACGAAGAAGGGATCATCCAATAAATCGTTAAAGTCATTGTACAGAGTAAATTGATTAGGAACTTCAACTCCTGCCCTCTAGGGAAAAATATATCCCTGAATTGTAGCGGAAAAACAAAACTCCCTACTATAATGAAGGCTTTCATTACCGGAACACCGTAGTACTTTACCTGCGTGTAAAGACCACGAGGCAGTCCCCAGTTCCCCTCTTGTTGTTGGTTTTCTTCTTGATTCATCCAGTACCTCCTAGAAGTCAATATCCATCATTGGTTGAATATTACTTTCAAAATAAAGGAAATAACGGAATTTCTCAGTCAAAAGCTCCACTTGATCCCTCTGAATACAAATAGAACCTTTCTCTCCAAAATCAATATCCAAAAGGTCCGTACATTCAGTACGGCATTGGTTTAAGTGTGTCTTAACTACCTCAATGGATGTTTCAGAGTCATGATGTACGTTACTTGAGACAAAACTACGAAAGTTCTTCCAACCAACTTCTTTATCAATGATTTGATGTAGGCGTTCTAAACCGTCTGCCCATTTCCCTCTAAAAATTTGAAGGGGTTCATTCATAGCGTTACCTCGCTGATATTTCATCAATAGGCAGTCCTGGTTAAGTAAATAGCGTTGTTCGTCAATTGTCATAATCGTTAATAAAGTCCTTTCTTTCCTTTTTATATTTATTCCCCAATATCTTGTTTTACTGAGCGTACTGGTGAATTAAACTTGTAAGTACCATTCTTAACTGCTTTGATATTTTTTTCAATCTGTTCAATGATTGTCTGAACATAAGCAGCATTTTCACGCGCTTTCGCTCCGTCCTTCTCTTTAGAGTCCATACTTTTCTCGATTGCTTCCATATCACTCTGCTTATCGGTTAACTCGTTACCGACCAAGTATTCTGACTCACGCTTCAACTGCTCCAATGTCTTAGTATCTTCCTTGACACTGTCATCAAGTGTTTTTGCAGAAGCCAAGAGTTCTTTTCGTTGATCTTTTTGATATTTCAACTCCTCTTCAAAAATATTGAGGGCAAACTTCTCACGAGACAAATTCTTGACATATTTGTTTTTTAAGAGTTCATTTTGAGGAGTTACAAAGAAATCAACATAGTTCTTATTCCCTTCCTTATCTTTTTGTTTATTCTGCTTAGAGACTGAAGCGTCATTAGAACTAGATGATAAGTAATCATTGTATTCTTGAACGTCAATCTTGAGACTGTTTGAGTTCGGTGTCTTATTTGTCGCACGAATAACCATGAGCGTATAATCTGAAGGCACATTACGCATGACTAGATACACCTTATCTCCGGTTAACGGAATGACTTCTAAGGTCACTGCTTCAGGATTCTTAACACTACTTGGCAAGAAAACCTGCCAATCAAGATTTTCAGTATTAATCCCTTTTTTGATAGCACTCGTAGCATCTGATGTTGTCAATTCCATAACGACTAATCCATTTGACGAAGAGTAAGTCATAGAAGTTGCTGTGATACTTCCAAGGCCATTACCAAATGATTGTGTTGCCTGCAGTTGTGACTCTAAGTAAGTAACTCGGGTTGGAGAGAAATAAGCAGATGTAGCTGTCCATACCATTGTTCCCAGTAATGCATAACTAATAATCATCGTTCGTTTTAACCGATGTCGCCTCAAGTAAGAGAGAACGCTGTTGCTCTCCCAGAAGGACTTAATCCTATTTGCTGCTCTAATCGGAAAATACCGCCAACCTTCTAGCTCTTCGAGCCCTTGTGTATTTTCATAATCTTTAAATTCTACCATGAAGCCATGATAGGCTATTTTATATTGGTGTCGCAACCTAGTGACATAGGTTGACTTTCGAGCTTATTCTGGTTTCCTAGCATTGAAATAACCCTATCAATAAGCTATACTAAAAATGTGTTTAGGAGTACTACTAAACACAGTCATTGTTTTTCCCTTCGGGGAATTTTATGGAGAGGTTGCTTTTCTCCTTCTTCTCCATATCTTCTTTTTCTTGAAACGTCATTGTTTTTTGAAAATATTGTTGTTGTAACCATTGGGACTTCCTGTAGTTCCGATGGTTTTTTCTATTCAAAATAAGTTTCTGTTGACAACAAAAAAGAGGCAGCCCTTAATGGACTACCTCTCTTCCCAAGAGAAATTTCTCTGGAGAAGAAAAACAATGACTATTTTTAGTTTAACAGCGAGGGGAGAAACCTCATAACACTAAAAACAGAAAGGATAGTTATGCTTTGGGGGAGGTCCCTGATTCATAACTAATAGAACTTAATAGATTATGTTAGATGCGAGAGGAGAAATCTCGTCTAACCTTACAACAACAATGGTCGGGTTAAGGCGAGGGGAGAAACCTCATTCCTTAACCTTGATATAAGTATATCATAACAGGTCTTGTATGCGAAGCTCAGAGGACCCTTTATTTCAGTTTTTTTATTTCTTTTCAATCTCCTATAATTATCTTGATGTCAGTATGATATCATTGACACATTTTGTGTAGGATATCATCTAACCAAATAAGATGTCCAAATGTCAGAAAAACACCAAAAAAAATTCAAAGAAACTATATTTCTAACACAACGTATTTACTAGAACCGTTGTGTTAGAAATCCAAATTATTCTCTTCTCTAAATCTTTGTTTCTCTTCATCTGTGCCACCACGAATAAAAGTTGTTTCCCCTCTATGGACAGTATGTACTATTGGAGACTTTCTTACATCTGGATAGTCATGTGTCACAACCAAATTAGAATCATCGTTGTCAGTAACTTCAGAATTGGAACCATCGTTGTCAGTAACTTCGGAAATGGAAATATTTTCATCACTTTGACTGTCACTGACTTCCTCATTATTTGCGTCATGACCTAATTGTTTAGCTAGTAATAATGCTGCTGCACCTACCGTAAGGATAGCTCCTCCAACTTTTAGGAATTTTTTCCCATTATCAGTCTTTGAAAATTCAATAGTATCTTCAATTGAATCTGATACCTTCCTTTTCAAAGTACCGATTTTACTGGTGTTCTTCTTAAAGTTTGGTAACACTTCCGAAATAGGAATCCAGAGTTCCATACGATACTTCTTGTTTAATCTATCCCCAACACTATAGACTTCAAGACTAGGACTATTTTTTATTACAAAATTCTCCTTAGCAAACTCCCATGCTTTAGGAATTGTTTTTTCGACAGAGCCTATTAGTTCAATGATAGCATAATTGCCACTTGGAAGGATTACTTCTTTAAACCTATCAGAGTTTTTAGGAACATGACCAATACATGTATAATATGTAAAATCACCATGTTCATCTGGAGCCGAAATATATCCAACTGGTGCGTTATAATCAGCAGCGACATACTTATAATAGTTTTTCCAAAAAGAGGTAAAGTCACTTGATTCTGACGCATGATTTTCTATACCATAGAATTTTACCTCATTTTTCTCAACAATATTAATTCTCATATTACTACTACTTTCTATAAGTAATCACTTTATTGACACAATAATATTATCCTTTTCTCGGATAACTAGAACTAAAAATTATAGCTCAAAAACAAAGTCTGCTATTCGTTTTGCTGCTTTCTCTGTAGCTAAATCAATATCCTCTTTAGTCCAAGTATCTTTGGTATACGTTACGAGAGACTGAGCTATTGGAAACTTACTACCAATATATCCATTACCCTTAGAGATATGATTTTCCTTCTTAGTTCTAAACCAGGCATCTCCAATACCACGATTTATTTCTGCTTCAAGTAAAATCTTGTTTCCTAACTTCTCAGCATATTCACGAAATTCATCCGGATCATCGACACCTATATCATGCATGATGTGCTCTCTGTTAATCCCACTTTTTGGCATAATATGTTCGATGTCTATATTTCCGTCAAGCTTTAGATTTATAGCATGTTCGGTTGCAAATAGGTACTCATTCACATAAATAAGAGCATTTGAGACTCCACTCTCTAAAAGTGTTTGTTTAACATTTTCATATTCAAAATTCAAACGTATATGCTCTCGAACCTTATCAATCAATGACTCTGTTGAAAATATATCGACTTGACTATACAACAAATTGATTTCCTCAAGAAAGCCTTTGAATAATCCATGACTGTATGATAACTCTGATAATTCAATTAAGATACCAATTCGCATCAGGTACTCAATATATCTCTTATCATCTCGGAAAAATAGATAGCTACTCACAAATGGCCTTAAATTACCATTAAGCTGACTGACTACTCTACCAATCGAAGTTTCTGATGTAAGCAAATAAGTATGGAGTATCTTTTTCAAATCATCTGTAAAGACAACATCATCATTAAGAAGTTCCTTATTCTTATTAAAGAATGCGCGTATTCCGGGATTCCTTCTGTCTGTACCATTTTGTTGCGATAGCTTAGTGAAAATATAATGTGTCATCAACGTATTCAAATCAAGATTTGACTTGTCAGCCCATTCTACTATCTCCTGCCAATTATTTTCAAATGTTTTTCTATCTGCAGCACTAGCAGTTGTTTTGGAAACAATGACTTCAATTGGAGTCAAGGGTACACCAGTACCATTTAAAGAGTTAAAAATATTAATAGCTTGGTCAGTATTAAAACTTGTAATGGTGATGACTTGGCAATTTTTTATAAAATGATTAGCAAAATTAATGCAATTAATAACACTCAATTCTTTGCAAGTATTGTAGAAATATCGGAAATTTTTGTAGAAGTTCGTATAGCGATTATCTTTTTGGCGACGGTATATTTGATGAACATTCTGTTTTATTTCTTCAAAATTGCGTCCAAGTAGAATTGCCTGCATGTCAAAAGCGTATTTTTCTGAGATGGAATCATTAATGTACTTTATCATTTCAACAGTTGGGAATGATAGCCCATCAACAAAATCATCTAGTTCATCCTCAGACATATTAAACAGCAATGATGCAATTTGTTCTTTTAATCCGTTCAGTCTCTTAATAAGTCGTCTACCATCTGCATCGTCTTGAGGTTGGATAGCTAATTCACTCTCAATTTTAAGTAACAACGCTTTTAATAACAACATAAAGGTAGTTGTTCTTTGTTGACCATCAATTAGTGTAACATCATGATCCTCACCAGATTCTTGGGCAATCAGTACTGCTCCAAAGAAGTAATTGTCCTGTGAATCTTTATCGAAGTTTTCCATATGCTGATTGATGTCTTCAATTAACTGATCACATTGTGCCACCTGCCACGCATACGGTCTCTGGTAGCTAGGAATATAAAATTCAGATTTAGAAAAATATTGTTCTACTGTTTGTAGACTTGGCTGAATATCATTACGCATGATGAACTCTCATTTCTTATAAATTGTCTCAATATAATGAAACTACACTTTTTCCATATTATACCACGAAAACACTTCCATAATTAAAAAAAGTAGAGACACTAATTAATGTGTCACTACTTCAATCTCAATTTTGTTGACTGTTGAATTCAGGTGATATCATGTTCTCACTTCTCCTCTTTCTTTTCCAACATACTATAAAATTTGACCTCTTCCATAAAATATCACCAATTTTTGTATAGAATTATAACTAAAGATAAATCAATCTATTTCTCAAATAAAAACTCTCTCTCATCCTATTCCCTCAACTCTTCAAGTACAGTTTCTACGTCCTCTTCTGTCACCATTTCTCCAGGTTCTACTTTCTCTCCTGGCAAGACATAATCATGGATTTTCCCATTTCGTCGGACAATACTGATCTTATCGCCCTTGATAAACCCTCTTTCTATCGCTTCCATTACTTCATCATAAGTCATCATTTTATATACCTCCTATTTTCTACAATATATCTATTCGTAAAAGATACAAAAAAGTAACAAAAAAAGGCACTCAAAGTTAAAAAACTTTAAGTGCCTTTTTAATTTCTACTATTAGGAGTCACTAGCTTGGGAAAATTCCCAATTTAACTCCATATCATCTAGGAAAGCATAGGCAATTAAATCTGCAACTGCTTCCCCACACGTTAGTTGCTTAACAACTCCAGACATTTCATCTAACTCTTCTAGAGTTGTCTCTTGTGCCGATGACAGCTCTTCTTTCGAAATCTTAAGTAGCCCTTTTTTTATGATATCATATCTCAAGAGAGCCTGTTCAAAAGCCAAATCTCTGTCACTTTTAGAAATAAAACGCATCTCGAATATCCCCTTTAAAAAGAGGCTGGGACAAAATCCTAGCCTCTCAATTGTCTTTGGATTGTCGAGCAAGACGCAGTGGTTGAGTGGGCTCTACTACGCTGATTTCATCAGCTTTTACAGCCCTACTCTCATGTTCTATAATGGATAAACCTTGCGAAATTCTTCTAAAACAACCTTGCTGTTAGGTGTAAAAGTCATTCCTGCCTCTCTCAGCCACTCGGAGAAACAGGCCTCATGAACCTGACGCCAATAGGCTAGGGATTTGTCACCTTCCCCTTCCTTGAAGGCATGGTCAGCTGACACTTGATGAAAAGGCTGAACAGAAACCTTTGTTATTTCGACAATGCAGACAGCCTGATCTTGGCTATCTAAAATGATATCAAAGGTCCCTTCTTGTGGAAGGGCTGTATATCAAACTCGTCGAAGAGGTTGGTAAAGTAGCTGAGGTCTTAAATGGACATTCTGGACAAAAAGAGGGGCTTCGGGATTCAAATGAGGAAGAGGCCAAAGAACTGGCTGATATCATTCACTATACAGTTTTAATCGCTACTATTAATGATATCGACCCCACCTTGAAAAGGATCAAACAGCAGCTGTCATATACCAGTCTGCAAAGGATTTGGAGCAGTTTCTAGCAAAAAAGAGCTTTTGAGAAAATCCTCTGAACGTGATAAAATAAAACGTAAGGTTGTTAATTGAATTGTTGTATAGAAAGAGTTGTTTTGATATGAACCGATTTGAAGTAACTACAAAGATTGGTTGTTTCTCTGTTACTTATAAAAAGCGAAATAAAGTACTAGTTTGTTTAAATGGTGCTGGTTTGATACCGAGTTATGAAAATTTTCTACCAATACTTGAAAAACTTCCTTCCTCAATAGGTTACCTTACGATTGATTTTCCGAATACAGGTAGGAGTCCGATTCATAATCAAACAGGAATTAATTTGGATAATCTTGTTGAAGCGGTATACGAAATCCTGAAAGGATTGGAAATTTCCAATTATATACTTTGTGTTCATAGTTTAAGTGGTGTTTTGGCTTTAAAGTTAATGAGTAAACCAATTAAGTGTCAAGCTTTGATAGCAATTGAACCAACAACAAAAAATGTAATGTTTGCTGATTTTTCAAAAAATCCTTATCCAAAAATGGAAGAGCAAATGAGAATGATCGAAGAATGTGGTCCGGAAAATTATTTTAAGGGACTAACTCAAGCAACATTTGAACCTGAAACTGATAGACTGATTTGGGAATTGATGGAAGAAAAGGGCTTAGAATTGGAAAATCAAGTTCCTGGATTTCAGATATCTGTAAATATTACTTCTGAAGATTTTGATAGTTTGTCCTTAGCAGATAATATTCCTGTTTTCGTATTTTGTCAGGCGTACAGAGAAAAAGAGTATAGAGATTCAGAATATTGGAATTCTAATACAAAACTCATTCTAGGTGGGAGCCACCACTATCTACAGTGGTCAGAATCGAAAAAAATTGCAGCCCTTATTAGAGAATTGTAGAGATAAATTAATTAAAAGAGGAATGTATTGAGAAGCTAGGACTTTTGTCCCAGCTTCTACTTTCTACTGACTACTATCCTGCATGCCCTAAGTCGAGATAGAGAATATCTCGCTTAGTGGCATACTCTAGCGCATGTTCATCAGCCTCAAATAAATCTGAAGCTAAAAACCTTTTCGTAAAGACGGTTTCGTCTTTACGCTTAAATTTCGTAACATAGCTATGTTTAGTCATTTTTTCTCCTTCTAATATTTATATTGTCCTTTGACACCACTATAGATCCAGTAAACTGCTTTATCGTAACCTTGCTGAAGGGTACCGTTAGCATCCTCCATCAAATCTCTCAAGGAATAAAATCCTCGGTAATTGTCTAATGCCGATTCCATCAGACAGAAAAGAAATGTCGGCATATCTTTTGTTCCCCAAGCTAGAAGATCTAACTGACTTAAATCATCTCTTGCTTCCTTTCATACAAGCAAAGCTACACACTCCACGTATGGAGTTAGTCAACATCTATATTATAGAACGAAAGAGATAGAGTTGTTGTTTAAAATTAAACTTTAGATTGAAAATATTTTATAGTTACCATTTTTCCAACTTTGTAGCTGATAATTGTCACTTAATAAATTTACTTGCTAACTTGTAAACTTTTTGAATCTCTTTACTCTTAATGTCCCAACTATCAAGTTCTTCTTTAATCAAGTCTGGAAATTTTTTGCTAATATCCCTCAAAGCATTACCAACTGATTTTCTAACATATTCACTAGAATCTTCTTTTAATGTTGCGATTCGTTTAATAGCTTCATCTGGATTATCCTTGAAATATGGTCTACTCGTCCATATTCTCAAACCTTCTGTAACAGCTCTTCTGACATTTGGATTATTATTTTGTAGCCAGTCGTCAATAACCGGAAGAGATTTTTCATAACCTGTTTGCTTACAAAATTCATCAAATGCTTTTGCTAATACTTCTTGAACTCTCCAATTTTCATCTTTTGAAACCTCATCTCTCATGAAGTTCAAAATTTCTTCATACGATGACAAATGTCCAAAGAGAAATACACTATACATTCTAACTTGATATACATTGGATTTAAAGGCTAAAAATGCTAATTCTTTAGTATAGGCATTATCGTTTGATAGATAGTCAGCAAGAGCTCTCTTCTCTTCTTCTTTAAATCCATTTTCTATCAAAGAGAATTCTTTTTCTAAATTTAAAATATATTCTTTCATGTAACTTGACTCCGAAACAACATTCCAAGTTTCAAGATAATTCTCGATAGGTATTAATAAAGAATTGAATTCGTTATAATATGAGCAAATAATCTTGACATTTTTTCAAACTGATATTTCAACCTTTATATTATTCAGTCATCTTATTCAAGTACCAACTAGGAATGATTTGCTTCAAATCATCATACCATTCTAAAATTTCCTTAGCTTGATTTTGCATTACTGCTATTTCTTCGCTTCCATAAGGTAGAGCCCAGGGTAGAGCTCCAACTATATTAGTTAGAATGTAAATGGCAAGAAGTTTCCAAAATAAATCTGGAACCTTGTCATCAAAATATCCATCTATCATACCAGATGCAAAAGAGGGAGATACTTGAGCGGACCACACAATACGATTGAACTCCTCCCAAGGATCTCCAAGATCAAATCGATCAAAGTCAATGACATAAATTTTACCATCTTTTCCAATCATGAAATTTCCGATATGATAATCCCCATGTTGGAAAACCTGAGGTCTATCTTTTAACCATTCTCGATTTGCATTTAAATAATCAATAAAAATCTGACCATTTTCGTATTGAACGGGACATTCTTTGTATTTTTTGATTTTGTCATCAATTTTTCGATTATAAAAGGGTTCCCAATCTTCACGATCTTCTGTAACAGGAAGTGAATGAATTTTTCGAAGTATGTTTCCTGCTTCTACTCCGTAAGTGTATTGTTGTTCTTTCGAAACAGTTAAAATGGTTTCTCTTGCATCTTTCCCGTCTATCCATTCGTGTAAAGAATGTACTTCGTCATCGCAGAGTTCAATGCTAATTGGTTTACACATCGGAACTCCAAGAGAAGCTACTTTCTTCATCATATCAAATTCAAATTTTTTAGAATCTAACTTCTCCTTATCAGAAACACGCAAGAAATAGTTTTGCTGATTTTGATCTGTCACACAATATTTTTTATCATCTGACCAGCCTTTATTTATGGCTACCTTACTACTAAAATCCATCAAGCACTCTCCGATTCTTTTCACATCACATCTTGCAGTTTTCACTAGTAACCTATCCAGTTCGTCTACGCTAGCTTGATTATTTAATGAATAATATTTTTACTGCTTCTTATTGGCTCTCTATTTATAACTAACTATATTCTATCACAATAATGAAAAGCCTTACAATCAAGGCTTTTCATTATTGATTCATTACAAGGTTTTTACGCTTTTATAAGCAATCTTACACACTCAGCGGTTCGGAATTACCGTATTATTTCGTCGTAATCTCCTCAGTCTACGAAAGCTATAGCATTTGCTGAACATCTACTTCACTGATGAATTAGCTCGCACAAGCAAAGCTACACACTCAACGTGTTCAGGATGTTCATAGACACTGCTAGAAACTTGTTTAAAGGAGATACCTAAACGACTTGCTACATCAAGAATTGAAATTTGCTTACATTCTTCTATTTCCATGCAATATCATCATTTTGTCGTAGTATTTGGCAATGATGGAACTGATGATGAGTCTTCTAAGGTTTTGGGAGTTGCCTTATCTAAATCATCTAATCCAGATTTCCAAACCTGTACTTGATTGACCAATAACTTACCAGGTAGTTTAGAATAGGACAATTTAACCGTTCGGGTTTCTGTTTGGTTTGTCTTTGATTGGTTAGCATTCTTTAAATCAGATACATAGGTTACATTATAAGACACCATGACAATAGCTTGATTCGTAGTCTGATTGACAAAGATATCAGCTTTTTCAAAATGATAATCCAAAATATAGTCCTTATAGACTTGGTTCATGGCATCATTTTGACTTGTCAATTCTTGAGAATAAGCCGATTCAGTCATATAAGGTTGAATACGTGTATTATTTTCCCCTAGTTTTTCTTTCGTATAGTACTGTGTCAAAAATTCTTTTACAGTATCTGATGATAAAATACTTGCTTTATCTTCTACTTGTTTGTCCTCTACAAGTTTAGCTGCAGCCAACTCGATTTCTTTTCGACTTTGTTTAGCAGTAGAATGTTGACCAGCAGTATATCCCATCATGAGAATAAAGCTAGTTGAGGCTACTGCTCCAACACTAATTAAGGCTTTAGTTTTGACTTTATTTAACATCTTAGACCTTCTTTCTATAAAAACTAGGTCAAGCATAACAGATAAATCTTTAAAAAAGTATCACAATAGAAAAAGGACTCTGCATTGAAAAAGAATCCTTAATTTCTTAAAAGCCAATCAAATAATTTCTTCAAATTCCCAAAACTCACCACTGGAAATACGAGCCCTGAGTAGAATAAGAGCACGGTGTTTAGAAAATCTACCAAGAATGAAATCCGTTGAAAGCGGATAGTAAGTCGAATCATGACAAAGTAATAGCCGAGGAAAATCAGGAAAGCAATCAATACCACGAGCAGTTCCTGGAAACTGATGACCTTCAAAGAAAAGTGGGGTAGTAAATCCTGACGAATCAACAGTAGGGCAATCCAGAAAATCAAAGACAACCAAACAAAGTAAACCACTGCTCGTTGCAGGTAAGTTCTATACACTGATTGCAGAGCATACTGGGTGCCAAAAGATTGCCCCGACCGAATCTCGTACTCCAACTCCTCATTTCCCAAGGAAACCACATGAGTCAAGATGAAATAGTAATAAAAATAAGACAGCTGAAAGTCTGGATTTCCCCTCAAAAGGCTATAAAAACCAAGAATGAAAATAATGTGGTAGAGGGTGTCAAACAGGGTATCCACCCAGCGTCTCCTGCGAAAGAGATAAAATCGCTTCACTTCATTATACATGGAACAAACTTCCCTTCTTTTTGGCAAAGGTCAAACAAGTTTGAAAGCAAAAGTAGCCCAAGAGCCAGTAAAACAAACCGTATCCCAGTGATAATAAAAAAAGGAACCAACTTGGCTGACGGATAAAACTCACCAAGAGATGGAAAGGCAAACAACGAGATAAAGTAACCATCAAATGACTCGATGGTTCCTGAAAACCAACCAAAAAGAGAATCCCGTAAGCAAGGAGGCTAGTAATACTGGAAATTTTTGTAAAGACAAAGGAAAAACTGGCAAAGAGAAAGCCCAGACCATAAAGGGAGGCAATGACCACAAAGGACAGAAGAAAGGGAACAACTGTATCAATCCAGTCAGTAGGAAAGGCAATCTGCTGAACCAAGGCAACCAAGCAGAACAAAGGAATGGCCTTGACCAAGTCCAACAAAATCTGCACGATAATTTTGATAAAAAGCATGCCAAAGATGCTCCGCCGACTCTGAATCACGTTGATAATGGTGCGGTCTGCAATCTCATCCTCGATAAAATAGGTCGGATGGGTGATACTATGGCTAGAAAAATACCAAGTAAACAGCAAGATAAATAACTCAAAAGTATCTTGCTGGCTATCAAAATAAGTCAGAAAACCCGTGACAAGAAAGAAAATTCCCAGATTAGCAAAGAGAAGATTGACTCTGAACTGTTTGTATTCGCTCAGTTGGCGGCTAAACTCCCGTCCAATCGCTGCTAGCATCATTTGAGCACCTCATAAAGCAAATCTTCCAAAGAGGCTGGCTCTCGGCTAAACTGCAAGACTTCCGTTTCTTCTAGTAATCGCCGATAAAAGGCTGGATTTCTGGTCTCTATCGAAATCCCATCCTCAAGCACCTTGTAGTCCAACTCAAGAAAGCTTTGTCTCAGCACGCTTTCTGCACTCTTAGCCAGAAGCAAGTGATAGACTTCATGCTGGTGGACAGTCCCAAAAATCTCCTCGAAGGTTCCGTCACGATAGATCCGTCCCTCCTGAATCAGCACCACCCGATTACTGATCTTCTTGATAAAACTAGCGTCATGACTGGTGATGAAAACACTAGCTTGATGGTGACGAGCATAATCCTGCAAAAGAGTCATCAGCTGCTTTTTTGCCAGTAAATCTAACCCATTGGTCGGCTCATCCAAACAGAGTACTTTCGGTTTTTGCACCAAGGCTAAGATTAAGGTCAATTTCTGACGATTGCCCTGGGACAGTTCCGAAACCAGCGTGTCTTTGTAGGGTGTAAAAGCCAGCTGGTCACATAAAGCATCCACTTCTGCTTTGATATGAGACAAGGCAATCCCATTTAAGCCTATAAAATACTGGAGATTTTCCATAGCAGTTAAATAACTGTACAAACCCTGCCCGCTCTCCAAGACAAACTTGACCAGCGAATTGATTTTCTTAGAACGATTAGAAACGCCATGCACACGAACCTCTCCCTTATCCTGCAAGAAAATCCCTGCCAGAAGTTTGATGAAAGTTGACTTGCCAGCACCATTGCCACCAACAATGGAGATGATTTCACCTGAATCTGCCTGAAAATCAGGAATGTCTAACACCAACTTCTTGTGAAAACTCTTTTGAACTTGTGAAAATATTATGTTAGTCATTTAAGATAACCCCTAGATTTAAAAGATTCCCTTGCTCTAACAGCTTTTGATTTTCGATACTGTCAATAATTTTCAAGTTATACATAAAATTACTGTACAGTGACTTCAATTACTATTATACCAAATCCAATTCTACTTTAGTTATGATTTCCCTTTATTTAGTGACATAATACAACACTATCCTAATATAGAAATTAATCTAAAATTACAATAAATACGCAAAGTGTTCCTTTGGCATACATGTATGTCACTTAGAGTTTATCTCAACCGTCAACAGATGGAATAAATTTACTACTATTTTCAAAACCAAAACTAAGATTAAGAATAAAAAATACATAATTACTATATGATTGCAGCATAGCATATATTATTCTTGAAGAAAAAACAATATATGCTATCATGGAGGTACAATGAAAAAGCCAAAATTTGAGTTTTATACTCGGTTAAATGGACACACCGAGTTCCTAGAATTTTTACAAACTATACCAATTAAAGACAAATAAAAATTACTGGCAACTATCGCCACTATACAAGAGCATGGTCTTTTAGTTGCTCAACGTATGGAATGGGTGAAAAAGCTAGATGACGACATCTTTGAAATCCGCTCAAAGGTTGCTTCTAACATTCAAAGGGCACTTTATTTTCATGTTCTCAATGAACGCTACATCATCACCCATGGCTTTACCAAAAAAACAAAAAACACCCCAGAGTGAGATAAAACACGCTAAGGATTTAAAGAAGAATTTGAGGACAACAACCATGACCACAATTAAATTTGATGATTTTTTAGAAAACGAACTAGCAGACAATAATTTTAAAGAAGGCTTTTTAACTGAAAAAGCTATTTTGGAAAGTGCTATTGCAGTTTCTGACGCACGACAAACAGCAGGTCTCACCCAAAGGGAGCTAGCTTCCCTATCTCATGTCCCACAGTCTACCATTGCTCGCATTGAACGTGGACATAACACAAGCATTGAAACAATGAGCAAAATTGCACCTGCTCTGAATAAAAATCTAACTATCAAAATAAGCTAATAGTCAAATTAAGCTCTCAAAAAAGCTGATGAAATATAAATTCATCAGCTTTTTTATCACATGTAACAATCAATGGTTAAACAATGGCCCACTAAGGTGAAACTCAAAGTTTTTAACATCAACTAAACCAACAACTTCGTCACTTTGATATAATTTTATCAAAAATTGTGCCATCTCTTTGCGCATTTGTTGGAGTTCATGAAGGGATACATTTTCAGCTTTAGATTTCCCGTATAGTTGAAGCCATTTGTATATAGTTTGGTTGGCAACTCCGTACTCTTTGACTAGATCTAAAACAGGCTGTCCTGCTTCATGCAATTGAACAATTGTTTCCTTGAACTCTTTGGTATATTTTTGGCTCATTTGGACATCTCCTTTGGTTAGATACTATTCCACCAAAACGTGTCCATAAAATCATACTAACATCAGTTTCGGCATAAATAAGCTCCTTTTTGATCGTTTCGTGAAATGACTCTATACAACTATTGTCGTATGGCCATCCTTATTTGATTAAAACTCCATAACTCTACTAGAGTGTTTACACAAAATTATTGACAGTATCTCGGTTTATTACAAGGTGTCTCTTATTGTAAAAATACAGAGATACTCAAATTTTTGATTGAAATTTCCTTATTCTGACATAAACAATGGATATATTTTTAAAACATTATTCGTTTTTCTTCAAAGCTGCCACTGTTAATTTATAGAAAAGTAAACTATATAGACTATTAACAACTAGAAAAATCGTCAAATCTATTAAGGACATATCTGTTAAAGAACGACTACGTAGGGCAATCATTGGTTGAGAATAAGGGAAAAACTTTGTAAGATTCTCGTTAATAAAAATCAGCACAAAGTTTAACATGCTACCAATTGTAGCAACTCCAACAACTTTACTAAAATTACGAGTCTTTGCGGTTACGAAGGATTGAAGCGTCATTATCGGAAAAGAGGCCACCACTGACAACAGAAGCCATTTAATATGAACTGCTAAACTGAGGTCAAACGAAATCCCGTCAACTTTAGCAGCTACAACAAAAATAAGTAGTAAAAAAAGTTGGACGGAAAGAATCAGAAAGAAGCCACTTAATAGTTTTCCAAAGTACAATTTATCCATTGAAACTTGATTAGCTTTTAACATCTCAATGTTTTTTCTCTCAAATTCTGGCATCAGTAACTGTCCCACAATAATGGCTAACATAGGAGGATAGAGAAGTGTACTGTTATAAAATGTTAATTGTCCCCATAAAACAAGGGATTGTGTCTTATCAATTAAGACAGCCCTATTAGCAAAATAAACTCCTAAACCGATAAAGCTAGAAAAAACCAAAAATGCCATTCCAATCATGAACAATTGTAATTTGCGAGTCTTTTTCCACTCAGCAAAAACATAAGGTCTCATTTCAACTTCCTCTCTTTCTCAAAATAACATTAGCTAAACCGTATAACATCAAACAATAAATCATAAAGAATACTAGTTTCCAAGGTAACTGTTGATCCAAGAGGTAGGTATATGCCCCATCCCCAAGAAAGTGATACTTATAAGGTGCTAAACTGCCTGCTCCGGTCAACGGATTAAGCAAACTAGCAAAACCATAACTTCTTGGATTTAAGACGATTCCTAAAAAACCTCCTAACAATCCTAAAGCCAGTAATACGCCTTGTTTTTCTAGTACCATTGCTAACGTTAAATAGATAGAAACTAGAGCGAAAATAGATAGTAATTGTCCTAAAAATTGAACTCCTACAATGTCCATAGGAATTGAGATACCAGATTGTTTTCCAAAGCAACAGATAGCTACAATTTCTGCAAAAGACATGACAAAGAAGAAGACCATTGTAAATAAAAATTTATGTCTAAAGATCGTCATCAAACCTAAGCCATTTGTAGCTTGTAATTTAAAGGTCTGTCCTTCTCGTTCATTACTCACAATTCGACTCACAAATACAGAAACAGCAATAGGAAGCATGAGAAGGTTCACATTCTGATTACTAAATAAAGTTCCGACATTTTTTAACTCTGGATGCGAAAAAGCAGACATAAACATTGCAATACTCCACAATGTCGCTACAATCATCAAAAGAGTAACAATTGAAAAAGATTTTGTTCGTCTACTTTTTAACCATTCAATGTACACACCTCTCATCTTATACCTCCTTTGTTAGTTCCAGAAAAATATCTTCTAATGTCTCACTTTCTCTAGTGACACGAAAAATTCTAAAGCCAAGGTCGGTTATATAGGTGATAATATCCGCAAGACGATCGTTACTCATATCGTCTAATTTAACCTCACTCGCCGATGCTTCCCGTACTCTGACTGAACCGAAATCAACTAAGTGTTGAACAATATTATTTTGCGAAAAATCGCCACCAATCTCAATCCAAGTATTTGATTTGATCTCTCGAATCTCTCCTTCATAAACTAAACAACCATGATTTATAATACCAACCCGATCAGCAATTTGTTCTATCTCTGATAAGATGTGGCTGGAGATAAAGACTGTTAAGCCTTCTTCTTTTGCTAATTTAACAATCAACTCACGAATTTCATGAATCCCTGCTGGATCAAGACCATTAGTCGGTTCATCTAATAATAAAATTTGGGGCTTTTTAACTAAAGCAAAAGCTAAGGCTAAACGTTGCTTCATCCCTAGGGAATAGGCTTTCACTAATTTCTTACGATTTTTGTCCTCCGCCAATCCAACTAATTTCAAAGTTGGCCAAATATTATCCTCATCAAAACCTACCATTTTTTGAAATACTAATAAGTTTTCATATCCCGTTAAATTTGGATAATAAGATGGTTCCTCAATCATCGATCCAATTTGATTTAGGTAATCATTATTCTCTTTGATATTTTGACCATTGACTAAAATCTCTCCTAAAGTAGGCTCCACCAAAGATAAGATCATTTTCATCGTAGTTGTTTTCCCTGCGCCGTTGGGACCTAAGAAACCATAGATTTCCCCTTCTCTGACTGTCAGTTTCTTAAGATCCACTGTAGTAGTATCTTTATAGACCTTTTTAAGATTTTTCAATTCAATAATATTATTCATCTCATTAATTTCCTTGTAATCCTTTTAGCCAGGATTACTCCTTTCTTTACAATGTAATTCTACTTTATCATCTTAAAGATAACATTAAGATAGATCAAGATATTTTCTATACTTTTGAATTAATGAAGTTGAAGTAACTTTCATTGGTTTTTATTAGATTACTATGAGTATCTTTATAGACTTTACCTGTCTCATCGTCTATATAGATAATGTAATCAACATATTCAACAATATCTAGATGATGGCTAACCATCAGCATAGTCTTTTTTGAATAATTACTATTTTTTAGAATATTGGTGTAAATTTTATTTTTACTTTGTTCATCGAGGTTACTGAATGCTTCATCCCAAAAAATGATACCTTCATTTTTAAGTAACGATTTAGCTATTAATAGTTTCTGAATTTGTCCCCCCGATAAATTTTTCCCTTGTTTTAATAATTTTGAATGAACTTTATTTGGCAATTGGTTAATAACTTCATCTGCCGAGGTATCTTTTAATACTTGAAATAGGGGTGTTAAATCATCTGAATCCCACTCCAAATTTTCTAATACACTTCCCTTTCTTAAGGTCATATTCTGAAGAACAACACTCAAACATTCTTCAAAATTTTCGATACCATATTTTAATGAGCCATTATAACGTAACATACCTGCTAATAACAGTAATAACGTTGATTTCCCACTACCTGATTTCCCTACGATAGCAACTTTTTCTCCTTTACCAATTGTTAAATCAATATCATTATAAATCGGCTTCATGCCATAAGAAAAATTCAACTTTTCAGCTTTTATCAAATACTCGTCTGAACTCGAGCTTTGTACTAAAATTGGTTTACTGTCTTTTAATAAATCACTTTGTTTTTCTGCATAGACACCTAACCTTATAGCTTCAAAAGCAGCCCCCTTAACTTGCTCAATAGCTGATACTAATAACGAAATACTAGTCTGATAAACTAATAGGTCTGAAATGGAAACATGTATATAATTTTCATAGTAAACTGCTACTATGATGATTACCGAGAGACTAATATAATTAAAAATCGTACCAATCAGCTGTGTAAGATTTTCAAATTTCAAAATCTGTGAATACTTTTCAGTAACTTTTTTATTAATATCCATCCATGAACTAAAGGTCAAACCTTCCCGCCTCATAATTTTGATATAGTCAATATCGTCTAAATCCATTTGCAATTCCGAATTAAAATCAATTAGATACTGCAAATAGGTTTGATTATATTCGTTTTGTTTGCGATAAAGAAATATTGAAATAATACTATACGCTGAAATCATCGTAACTAGAATCACTGTTAATTTGACTGAAATAGTCATCAGATATATAAAAATAACAATTGCTGAAATAAAACTAACACATGACGGAATAATTTTTAAAGTAACATTATCCCTTAAGGTAGATTTGAAATTAATCTTTTCTGAAATTCCACCGCTTAAATGATTTCTAAAATATAAAAGTGGCTTTTTCAATAATTTTTCAAAAAGTATTCTGCTATAATTATTATCAAAATCTAAATTATATTCATCCAGTGCATTATTTTTAATAAAATATCCAAATAGTTGGAATAAAACTACCCCCGCTAGAAGAATGATACTGGCCCAGAATTTAAATTTTTCCGCTAACATGTATCTTAATACTACCGAAAATATTAAAACGCTGATCTGGATTAACACTAATGAAACTAAAAATAAAATAATTGTTTTTGTTTTCAAAGTTTGTATAAAATATTTCCAAAAAATTTGGTTATATTTTTGCTTTTGAAAATTCTTACTTTTACTTATCAACACTATTGTTTTAGAGTAGTGTTTTATAAATTCTTCATAACTATATTTTACTCGACCAATTGCTGGATCTACTATCATAACTTGGGTTGCAGTAATCTTTTCTAGAACAACAAAATGATCATTATTCCAGTGGAGAATCATCCTTTGTTTCTGTTCCTTATAGATTTTACATATATCCTCATATGTAGCATGGTATGCATTCAAGGTTACTCCAAACCTCTCGTTAAGAGATAGTAAGTACGATACATTCAGACCATCCGCTGGTAGGGTATCTTTATTATATACCTCATATAAAGGGACTTTGTGCCCCAGATCATTTAATAGCATTGTATAACATGCTAATAAGCAATCCTCCTCGTTATTTTGCAAAACAATCTTCATGTATAAAGTTTCCTTCCTATCGCTGATTATAGAGTAGGGATTAGAAGGTCTAGAGAATTATCTCTTTTTAGATACTTGGCTGTAGAATATAATATCCCTGACAAACCATTCATAATCCCATAAACATTATATTTAGTATTAAAACTGCACATCCACCCATTTTCTAAACCAAATGAATGCAACTTCCTATACTCAATTTCCAAAATTTTTTCCAACTCTTGTGCTTCGTGTCCTTTAAGATATGAACGATAATAGTTAAGTGCTAACAAATTTCCACTAGTTCCATGACAAATAGAAAAATTGGTCATATTGAATCCAACTTCAATTATTTGAGATACTGCATGTCTAATATCAGCTTCTAACTCTTTTCTTCTAGCACTAGGAATTAGCTGAAATTTTTTATCCAATTCTAGTTGAGCTAATCTTGCAACAAGAACTCCTGTTGAGCCATGACACCAATTAGCACTGGTTGAATTATTTCTTTTATCTATCCAACCTTGAGATATTTTTTGGCGATTATCAAAGTTATTCGCTTGAAATAACATCTCTAGGGCTTTAGAATTATCCAAAATTCCAGCAATATAGTGTAATGCCAATTCTATTCCTAGATTTCCATGTGCTAAACTAACATTATTTGATTCCAAATTATCCCAAGCAATATAATTCTCATAATTAACCTTTAAATCAATTAATTTATCTAAGGCTTGTCGAAGATTTTTAATTGACAAATCACTTCTATACAGAGCAACAATCTCATTAGGAAAACTTGAAAGAAAATCTGCACTCGAAACATTCAAATCTAAACTGTAATCCTTATTTCTATCTAAAATTGACTTTGAGATTTTTTGTCCCGTAATCAACTGTATTCTTTTCAATGCAGAAAGAATACCTAATTTTCCAACGTAGTACGATTGATTTTGCACACTATCGTAAGAGTTTGAGAGAGTTAGAAAAATTCTATGTATACAATTATAAATTTTCTCCTGTCTTTCACTATTCACTAAATCGTAGACTTCACATAATGCAATTGATAATCCAGAAATTCCCTCATAAATAGATAGATCCATAGGTTCAAGTTTAAATGCATCATAATCTGTAACTTTAAGCGTTAACCAATTTGTACTTCCATCTAATTTAGAGCATTTCTCATTATTCAAAATGGTATCAACTAGCGTATTGATACCAGCAAACAAAACCTCTTTATCTGAATTTAAATTATTAAATTTTTTGTACGACTCTTGAAGCTCGGTACTATACAAAGCATTTGGTGTTTTAATAGAAAATTCAATTAAATCGACTTGTTCCTTCATTATGCTCAAGTCAAATCTTTCCAATTTTTTTAATGCCTCGGTTAAAGCAGATTCTTTTAATTTCCATACTATAGTCTCATTATCTTTAATGTCGACATCACTAATACGAGAATAAAAATATGGAATATTCATATTAAGTAATTGTTTTTCTTCAGATTCACATAAATTCAAACTTTCAAAATTTGATAATTTATCAGACATCTTTTCAAATAAAACATTTGACTGATTACAATAAATTGGTGAAGTCAACAATTGACGGACTAAACTGTAATCTCTAGTATTTCTAAATAAAACTCTTGTTTTTAAATCACTAAAACTTAAATAAAGTTGTTTTAGAAATTCTTTATTATCAATAATAAAATGACCTAACTCTAGGTAGCCCATTTTTATGGAATCAATGTAATCTTCTGCATTTAAATAATTCCTTAATCCCGTTTGTCCTACTCGATAAGGTAAGTGAGCTTGATTTTCTGTTTTATATTTTTGTTTTTCAACATGTATATCATCTCTATTCTGGTTTATCAGCACTCTTGCTTCACCAATAAGAGTGCCCCCTAAAACTCCACTAGTATCTCCTCCAAAAATTTTATCGGCTTCAGACACAGGTAACAATCCTGTAGATAGTACTGAATTTCTGCTATCCCGAATTATCTCTAAAGTAGCATTATTATCCGCTACTGTTTCATACGGACTTACAGAAAATACTGTCTCAGCATCTACTAGGATAGGCTGAACATTATGTGAAATAAGATTTTCGAAATGCAAGTCAGAAATATTTAAAATGTAAGCATATGCTACAAGATAACCCATTCTTTTATAAAACTCTTTCGCTTCATCAATCGAACAAACTGGTTTACTGTCTATAAAAGTTTCCCAAAAGTAACCTTCCCTATCTAAAAAGTCAGGTACAAACTGAATCTCTTTTTTTAAATACTTGCTAACTTGATTATCCAATTTTTTTAAAAGATGATTTGGTTTTGACGATTTTTTCTTATAAACTAATTTTTGTCCCTCATAAGATAAAATACAAACTCCACTTCCATTATGAATATCACCTGTTACTTTAATATCAAGATTGTTTAAATTAGGATATTCATCATCTGAGCAAATAAATTTTATTTTTTTCAATATTGAAAAGTCTATTGAAAAATGTTTTTTTACGCATTTAAGCAAATCAAGGTACTGCTCTATACTGATGATGACACGTTGACTAATAGTCGGAAATCTTTCCTCTATTTCTTCTAAAATATCACCATTTTTACATAATACATTATTAAAATAATCATATCGTAGCTCAGCTGTATCGCCAATTAACTTCCCTTCAATACGTTTTTCGTTAATCAAATAAATTAATGTAGATCGATAATAGTCTGATATATTTTTCTCAACCTGTTTTAGTACCTTAACATCCTCATTAAGAACTTCAGGTATTTTCTTTTCAATAAAAACTTTAGGAAATTTATTAAACTGACTATATAATTGTTCTTGATGATTCATTGTCTTACCTTTCTAAAAATTAACAACAGGTAAAGATAGCTTGTAAGCTATTCCAACGACATTCAGCAGAAATAGTATTTACTCCATGACCAGCTCCGCCCAAAAGATTATCTATTTCTTCCATTTTTAGTTCTTGTAACGCTTCCAAAGCTTCTAGATGAATTTTATTATTTTTCATAGTCTATAACCTCATTAAATTTCATGTCGAGTCTGGCTCGAAATTATTTTTCTTTATAAATTGATTCTAAAATTGCAACATAAAGACAAGTTTAAGGCAAAGTAAAGTCAAGATAAATTTCTAATTTAATATATAGTCATAAATTATATGAACTACATGAATGAATAAATAAACAAAATTCATCATATAAAAAAAAGAGGTTTCCCTCTTCTTTATATAACAATGTAGATACTTAGTCATCAAAAATTATGAGCAACATGTAGCAAGAAATGCCCAAGTATTCAAGTGACACTCATGTGAAATGGTTTTAAACACACCGTTCCCAGCTCCAATAATTTGGTCAAGTTCTTCAAGACTTACTTCTTTAATTGATTCGATAATTGCATCTTTTTTCATAATTTTCCTCTCTCTAAATTAATAATTATTATGAGCAACATGTAGCAAGAAATGCCCAGGTATTAAGATGACACTCATGTGAGATAGTTTTAAACACACCGTTCCCAGCTCCAATAATTTGATCAAGCTCTTCAAGACTTACTTCTTTAATTGATTCGATAACTACATCTTTTTTCATATTTTTCCTCTTTCTAAGATTTAAGAATAATCTGCTAAGTTACCTCTAGCACATGACTATTCAAAGCTATTGATAATCCGTTATTATTTTGAGACTAAGTATCTTTGTTACAAGTAAATTTTACGAAGACTAGGTTAAGACAGAGTAAAGAAATCTTAAAATTATTTTTAAGAATTTAAATTTCCTATCTGCCTACAGTTTATTAAAGTAAGATGGTTTATGGTATAATTAAAATAAATTTTATGGGAGGCGCGTATATGAATTTCGAAGCGCAGCTATTAAACAAACGGATATTAATAGTAGACGATGATGTTTCACTTAGTAAATCTATTAAAGAAGTTTTGGTGAGCAGGGGATTTAAAAATATTAGTAATGCTTACAGTATTAGCGAAGGAATAGATATTTTTTCTATTTCTAAAATAGATCTCATTATCCTAGATGTAATGTTGCCGGATGGAGAAGGTTATCTACTTGCTCAGTACATCAGAAAAACTTCTGATATACCAATTTTATTTTTAACAGCCAAAAATAATCCAGATGATGAAGTTAAAGGATTAGATTCAGGTGGTGATGACTTTGTCACAAAACCATTTCTTCCAAAAACTTTAATCTATCGTATAATTGCTTTACTGAGGAGAGCATATAAAGGAGAATCAGAATTAATAACTTTAACTTCTTGTATCATTGATTTAAATAATGCTAGTGTAAAAAAAGAGGAACAGCATTTATCGCTAACTCCAACTGAAATACAGATTCTAAGAAAACTATATACCAATAAAAACTATATTGTGTCAACAGAAGCAATCTGCGATACTATTTGGGGAATAGATAGTTTCGGATATGAAAAATCCTTAATGGTACATATTCGTAATATAAGAGAGAAGATAGAATTATCCCCATCAAAACCACGTCACCTCATTACAGTCAAAGGGCTGGGTTATAAGTTAGTTATCTGAATTTACGGAGTCCTCTATGAATATTTTCAAAAAAGGTATATTAAAATTTATTCTCGCCTTTCTTACCATAATATTTATCGATTTTGTTCTATTAGTAGCTACAACCAACTTTATCCGTAGCCAACAATCTCCTATAGATATCATACAAGGTGTATCTTCGAACATCACCCCATCAAATGGAACATATAAAGTTAATCAAACTGCAAAAAAACTGATTAAAAAGCACAACTTATGGGTCATGATTCTTGATCAAAAAAGTGGAAATGAAAAGTTTAATATCAAAAAACCTAAAAATATAAAAACACAATTTGATTATGCCGATGTCATTAAGTTTTCACGTTATTATTTAGATGACTATCCAATATTCACTCAAATAAAAAAAGAACAAAAAGATATTTATATAATTGCATTTCCAAAAGAAAGTATCATTAGATACGGAAATAATTTCTTTGATCTAAAGAGAATTCAAATTTTTCCGATTTTAATTTTAGTTATCATATTTGTTAACTGCCTATTTTGCCTATTCCTATACCTTTATAGTGTTACTTTCTTAAATCGCAACATCCAGCCAATTATTAACGCAATAGGTAAATTACCTGTCGGTTTAAACAAACAGGTAAATTCTGTTCAAGAATTAGATAGATTAACTTTAGCGGTTAACTCTGCTAACAAAAAACTACGTAAAAATGAAGAATTCAAAGAGAATTGGATTTCTGGAATAGCTCATGACATCAAAACCCCACTCTCAGTTATCGTGGCTAATGCATCATTAGCTATTGAAAAAACAGACAATGATGACCTATTAAAAAATTTGAAACCTACGCTGATTGAGAGTCACTATATTCAAAATTTGCTAAACGATCTCAACATATTCGCTAGACTAACAAACGGTAATTTAAAATTAAATCAAGAAATAACAGACATTATACCCTTCTTTAAGGAAATAATCATACAAATTATTAATCAAGAGATTTGGAATGATTTTAATTTTGAGTTTATTCCTGATAATAAATTGTTGGGTAAAAAAATGTACATTGAAAAATCTTTGATGTCTAGAGTTATTCACAATCTCATTTATAATTCTGTATTGCATAACCCTTCTGGTTGTAATATTCAGATTGTCCTTAACTATATTTCCCGTAATAAATTTTCAGTTATTATACGTGATAATGGAATTGGAACTTCTACAGATAGACTTAAAAATATTAATAAAATTGAGGAATTTAATTTTGATATTTCTGGAGTTCGCAGAAGTGGTATGGGACTAAAAATTTCTAACCAAATTGTTGATTTACATGGAGGTAGTATGATAATCACAAGTGAACAAGGAGAATATTTTCAAACAGAAATTATCCTTCCTATTGAGTCACCTACCTTATAGTACGCAGTCATTCCATTTTAAATAATTGAGGCTATTTTATCACTCTTGTATCCCTTTTGCGAGACCATAAGAATCATCTTACTTAAAAGCTGCATCATTTTAGAACTCCTTCAACTCTTCAAGAACAACATCTAAGTCCTCTTTTTCCACTATTTCTCCAGGTTCTACTTTCTCTCCTGGTAAAACATAATCATGGATCTTGCCATTTCGTCGAATAATGCTGATTTTATCTCCCTTGATAAACCCTCTTTCTATCGCTTCCATTACTTCATCATAAGTCATCATTTTATATACCTCCTATTTTCTACAATATATCTATTCGTAAAAGATACCAAAAAGTAACAAAAAAAGCACTCAAATTGATATGCCCCCTGTCAAGTAGACAGGTTAAATATCTAAAAAAGTGTCTGTTTTTGAAGGTCAGTCGTACATAATAAATGTACGGCTGTTTTTTTATGCAGACCACTTAGACTTGTACTTTTCAATTTTGTTATTCTTAGCGATTGGGTATGACAAAGGATGTTCTGATGATAAGGCAGCGTTTCTTACTGCCAAAGGCGTTTTACAGTCATACCTACTTTGTGGACGCTCTTGACAGTAAAATCGGATATAGTCTTTGATGGCATATCGGAGGGAGGCCTCATCTGAAATCTCATACATCTGATACATTTCCGATTTTATAATTCCCCAAAAACCTTCTATTGGTCCGTTATCAATACAATGGCCCACTCTTGACATGGATTGAATCATATCAGTATCTTTCAGCTTTTTTTGAAAGTTCTTATTGGTATATTGAAACCCTCTATCGCTGTGAAATATAGGCTTCGCTGCGGGATTTTTTTCAATGGCTTTGTCAAATGTTTTGAAGACCAGCCGATTGTCATTTCGACCACTTATGACAAAAGCAATAGGATAGCGGTCATATAAATCAAGTATGGCACTAAGATAGAGTTTCTTATGAGAGTTAGGAATCTTAAACTCTGTAACATCTGTTACCCATTTTTTGTTCGGAGCAGTTGTATAGAAGTTTCTTGCCAACTTATTTTCTGCAGTTTCTTCAGGTTTAACAGTCTTGTATTTTTTCTTTTTCTTACGGATAAAAGCGTGGATATCGAGTACTTTCATAATTCGGTGAATTCTCTTTCTTGAGTAATTCGTATGATTGAAATGATTGATCCAATCGGTCATTCTTCGGTATCCCAAGATGTGTGAAAAACGTTCGTCATATTCTTTAATTAATTCCGCAATTTCGCTGTTTAATTGTTCTTGTTCTGGAACTATTCTATGTTTCCATTTATAAAATGCAGACCTCGTAATGCCGAGCTGATGACACATCCAGCTAATGCTCCACCCTTTGTTGGTGTTGAAGTCTTCGATCGCTAAGTATTTTGATTCGTGGCGCTGTTTGCCTAGCCTCACATCCTTCCGAATTCTTTCACTTTTTTTAAGAGTTCAACAGCCATATCCTTTTCTTCTAACTGACGTTTTAAGCGCACATTTTCTCTTCGTAAACGCTCTAATTCATCAAGCTCATCATCTATTTTGTGATGCCCCCTTTTGTCAATTAAACCTTTTTCGCCACCACTATCATACTTCTTTACCCACGAGTATACTTGGCTATAAGAAACATCATAAAGTGACGCCGTTTCCTTATAATTGCGATTGTGTTCAATACAATAGTTGACAATCTCTTTGCGTTCATCAATAGTGGTTTTACGTCTTGCTTTTGCCATATAGACCTCCCGTTTTGGATTGTAATCCTTAAGTTCTATATTGGCATTATACATCCTAATCCACTTTCTTAAAAGACCTGAAGAAATATCATACTGATGACCTAAATCAATAGATGAAGCCTCACCACTAATACATTTTTCTACAAGTTCCATTTTAAATTCTTTTGAATAGGAACGGTTTTTTGTTTTCTTTGTGAATCCTAAAATCCCATATTTTTTATAGATGGCAGCCCAATCTTGAATCGTCCTTGTGGAAATATGGAGACAATTACATATCTCAGATCTGGAACGATTACCATTAATATAATCGAGACAAGCTTGTTCTTTCTCGTATGGGGTGAATCTTTCTCTTCTAGACATAAAAATACCTCTTAAGTAGATTTTAGGTATTTACCTTGTCTACTTAAGAGGTATCATATCAAATTTTAAAAATTTTAAGTGCTTATTTGTTTTCTACTATCAGTAAGCATTAGCTTAGGTTTGGATAAATTCCCAATGTAATGCTATATCATCCAACTCTTCTGGAGTTGTCTCTTGTGCCGATGACAACTGTTCTTCCGAAAACTTAAGTAGCTCTTTTTTATGATATGGTATATCGAAAGAGCCTGTCCAAAAGCCAAATCTCTGTCAATTTTTAAATCAAGCCGCATTAATTTATCTCCTTTATAAAAAAGCCACGTATTAAATACGTAGCTTAACTTTCTACTGAACCTCAGGCCCTAAGACGAGATAGAAAATATCTCGCTTAGTATCATACTCCAAGGCGTATTCATCAACTTCAAACAAGAATTCCGACCTTTTTGTTTAGCCCTGCGGTCGTACTGCTCCTGTGCTTCTGTATAATATCGCTTACATCATTTTTTAACCCTTTTGGAAAATAAGATCCAGATCAAAAAACTCTCCAAGAAGGAGAGTGTGTTCTATAATGGATAAACCTTACGAAATTCTTCTAATACAACCTTGCTGTCAGGTGTAAAAGTCAGGCCCGCTTTCTCCAGCCACTTCGTGAAGAATTCCTCGTGAACCTGCCGCCAATAGGCAAGGGACTTATCTCCTTCCCCTTCCTTAAAGGCATGGTCGTCTGACACTTGATTGAAAGGCTGAACAGAAACCTTGGTGATTTCGACAATGCAGATAGCTTGATGTTGGCTGTCTAAAATCACATCAAAGGTTCCTTCTTGTGGAAGGGGTTCGTCCCCTACTGCATAGAGGTCGCAGGCTGAGGCAGTTGCTGTTTTTTCACCTGTAAACACCAAATCCGCTAAAAGGTCTGGTTCCACACCAAAAGCCCAGGCGTCTATCTCATCTCCAATAGAGGGGTTGATTTGCTTGTAGGCATTCCACATTTCTTGCGGTGTCATGATTGCTCCTTCTTTTCTTTTACCTTCCAATTTCTATAGCTTGTCAGTTCTAATTCTGGAAATCCTAGTAACTCTGCCTTCACCTTCAATACTATGGGTGAGGCAGTTTCTTCGGTAATCTGCTCGATCGGAAGCCAAATGGCATTTGCTGAATCATTGCTTCCATCAAGAACTTCATGAGGAAGGGATTTTTGAGAGTATTCCAAGTCAAGTACTATATCATAAAAGGCCATGATATGGTGTACGACAAAGTCTTGCCCATCTTCTTGAACCAGCACATCATAGATTCTAGGGTTTGAATAATCGCTAAGCATATAGCCCGTCTCTTCCAGAACTTCTCTCTTGAGAGTTTCTGTCAGTCCCTCACCTAGTTCTTGACTACCACCCGGTAAATCAAAACGATGCCGATAAGGTCCTCTCGTTTTCTCAATGCAGAGCAGTTCCCCGTCTTGAAGACAGACTCCGTATACACCAAAGTGATCTTTGATTTCCATATTCTTAACTTCCTAGCTTCATTTATTTTTTTACCATACCTATCATCATACATTTATCTTGGGTTGGGGGGACTCTTTATTAAAGACATTTTGTCTATTTAACTATAACAGACTTTCAAAACAAAAAACGCAAGAGTTTTCCCCCCTTGCGTTAAAACGTCATGTTGATATTCCACGACGTTCCATTATCATGGTGAGATATCCCCATGAATAACAATATTATCGTTTCTATAGCAATTTTACCAAATTTGTAAAGACTTTTCAACCAACAAGATACTGTCAATTATTTTGTGTTTACACAACTTAATTTTCACTACCAATTTCTGTTATAGATAAAGGGAGCTCAATCCATATTATATCTCTTTACGACTTGTTTCATGATTTTTTAAGTCTTGTTAACGTCAGAAATATTGATTTAAAGCCGTTCTTGATTCCAAAAACTAAACTAAAATAACCTGAAATCATTTCAATAAGTCCCAAAATAGACAATACAGTATCTTCTATGTAATCAAAAATGCTTCACTTAATCAGTGAGGCATTTTTGATTAATATTTCTCCTAATATTCACTGCAAAGGTCTATTTCTTGGTAGTGTAAAATAAGTTGGGTAAACACAAAAAGGAATAAATCCGTTATAGTAGAGTTGCGAAATATTACTAGAAAGAGATTTATTCCTATGACTCAGTTTACCACATAACTACTAACTTCCTAGCCCAAAAGCAAGATATTTACTTTCTGTTGAGAATTGATAGTACGATAGATCTTAAATAAAGAACTCTGCCTATTAGCAGAGTTTAAATATAGATTTGATAAAAACTCATTTCATCCTTAACGGAATCACAACTAGTACAATAAATTGATTTGACTGAACAGTAATGTTTAGGTGCCCCTTTAATTTCATGACTCTATCATAACTACTTTTTATTCCTATACCTTGTCTGTTAGGAGATTTAATAGACTTCATTCCATCATAATTAACATCTACATTAGAAGTTCTGATGGGATTAGCAACTTTGAAAACTAATTTATTATTTTTAAAACGCAGAGCTATTTCAATCGGTTCTTCTAAGCTATTACGTTCAATTTCTTCTATAGCATTATCAAGAAGATTCCCAAGAATGGCACATGAATCAATCGCAATAGTACTTAAGTCTAAATTATATGGAACCTGTAAATCTAAATTATGTAGAATACCATCTTTTTTCATCTTAGATATTTTTTGATTTAACACAGCATCAATAGGTATACAACCTGTAATCTTACGATTAAATACTTCCTGTCCCAGTATCTTTCGAGTTATTACTTTAATATTTTCATAATCACTATTATCAGCATAAAAATCTATTGAAGAAACAATATTTTTCAAATCATGTCTAAGAACGGCTAGCTCCTTTTCTTGCTTTATAATTTCACTAGTCATACTATTTTCATCAAAAGCTACTTTGTTTTTGATAATATTGTAGTTTTTTTCACTTAAGTAATTGTAAAGCACGATTATAACAATATTTATTAACCACAAATAACTATCAAATGCAAGAACCTTTACTAGAGGCAGCGCTACCTTATGTAACAGCAGAATAATAGAAAAAAATGGAGTAACTGAAAGAATGCCATATTCCATTTTATTCAGACCTATTAAATTATCTACTTTGAAACGCTTCAATCCCAATATGAAGAAAAGAGTCAACAACATCAATAAAAATTGAACGAAAAGAATAACAAATACTTTAGTTTCTGGCGTATGATTAAATAATAAACCTGCAATATCCTCTTGAATCAAGAACCAAAAAGTCAGAAATAAGAAATGAAATACTTTTTTCATTACCTCCCCAGATAAAAAGAAGAAAAGAATCAAGAAAGTACAAAATAAAGAAAAAATTTTTAAATCAATAAACGTGGTCTGATCCACTGTTATTGATGTTCTACCAACAAAATAAATACAAAAAATAAAACAATAAAATCTCATTTTAGGTATTCTGACAACAAAAAAATGTAGTAAATAAATCCAAATAACAAAGCTTTGAAATAAAAAAAGAGAGAGGATTCCAATTGTTTTAAACAAATCAATCATAATCCAAAACTCCTCTCAATAAAATGATTGTAAGTTGCTACTACTGTTTTCTTTCGACTTCTACTAATAGTAATACAGTCACCATTTATCATCGTTACTTCATTTCTATTAAAAGATACAACATAGTCTAGATTAATTATTGCCCCGCTATTGACTCTAATAAAATGTGTTTGAGGTAACTCTTCTTCAAGTGTTGATATTTTTCCATAAAACAACACGCTATTATCATTAACCAACTCAAGGTGGATTTTTCGACCAAATTCAGAATATAAGCACACAATATTATCTAAGATTACTTGAAAATGTTCCATACCTACTTGATAAAATAAGAATTTCTGTTTAGCAGTTAATTCTACGAGAACATCACTAAGAACGTCTCTCAATTTTTCAGTAGATACAGGTTTTATAAGATAACGAAACGGAGATACTTCAAAACTCTCTAAAGCATATTGCTCATAACTTGTAACATAGATTAAGACGAAACTCTTATCTAAATTTCTCAATAATTTTGCAGTTTCAATACCATTAATTTCCTCCATTTCAATATCTAAAAATATCAATTGATAGTTATCTGCCTGAGTGCTCATCGCCTTTACTAGACGATTTCCTTTATAATAGCCATCAATCTCATAGTGAACATTAATCTCATCAAAATACTTTGAAATTTGAGTTTCTAAATGACTAACTTGTAGACTATCATCATCACAAATTGCTATTTTATACATGTGCTTTCATGAATTCCTTTTTGAAATATTATATCACTCATAATGCTTTCTTTTCAAATCCTTTCGTAGTAGCAATCAATAATAACAGACAAATCAAGAAATAACCTAACAAGTGAACTATAGATAATTCCAATGAAAAACGATAATTCGATACAATAAAAAAGTATCCCGGAACAAATTTAGAAATAATAGCAATATATGACAAAAGTTGACATAAAAAATAAACACCTAAACTTGCAAATGCGGCTACTATTGCCGAAACATATAACGATAAGTAAAAGGCTACACTAGCCAATAAAATAATGAAACTTAAATTTACCAAACTAATTATTATTGATTGCATATTTGTAGAATGCAGTTCCCAAAAATGTACGTAACCAAACTCACTTCGAGATAAAAAACAAATATAAGTGATGAGTGATGATAAGCAGTTCAGTACATACAAAAATAAGATTGATAAGATGACAACTATATACTTAGAAATAATCAACGTTTTCTTACTAGATACTCGGTTTACTTCTAGTAAAATTTGCCCTCCTTGGATTTCTCCTCCTAAAATAAAGGAAGCAGTGTACAAAATTAATAATAGTGGAATAGTTAATATCAATAAAAACGTCCACATCGTTGTAATAAAGGTAACTAAATCCAACTTAGCACCAATTTTTACAAAATCCCAATGTAAAAAAGCGCCTAATCCGTAAATTAACGACCACAAAGATAACACTGCTAATATGATAAAATTTTTCCGTTTCAGTAATTTATATAGTTCTGCTAATATTATCGATTGCATTTTTTCACCCCCTAAATAACTCTTCTGTAGAATCATTTATTGTGATATCTTTTAATTCACTATTATACTTGTAAATAAGCTTTAATGTTGAATTCAGCAACGACATATCCTTTGGTAAAGTTATCTGACCTTCTTTCATATCAATCATATCTCTTAAGTCCTGTTCCAACTCTGGTACTAGATGTCCCAAAGTAATAACTATTTGATTTTCCCCTAGTTTAGAATGTTTTTCAATACTCTTTTCATTTATAAATAAGAAATAGTCACAAATTTCTTCAATTTCATGTAACTGATGTGATGAGATTAGTATCGTAACACCCTTTTCCCGACGTAACTTTACAATATAATCTAGAAGAACTCTAACTCCGGTGGGATCCAAACCGACAAATGGTTCGTCTAAAATCAAAAATTCAGGATCATCTAGTAATGCCAGTGCCAAACCCAATCTCTGTTTCATACCAAAAGAATAAGATTTTACTAGTTTTTTACTATTATCTAAACCAACAAACTTTAACAACCTCTCAATTCGGTCATCTAAATTTTCTTCATTAACTGTTGAAGAGTACATAGAGAATAATTTCAAATTATCATATGCAGAGAAATCTTCAAACAGCCTACAATCTAGGAGGAAACCGATTTTATTTAATGTCTTCCTTTTAGTATGATAATTCGGATCACCTTCAAATTGGATATAACCCTTGGTTTGTGATGTAAAACCCAATATCATCTTCATTAGAGTAGTCTTTCCACAGCCATTTTTTCCAATCAAGCCAACTATATCTCCTGATTGAATGTCAAAATTGATATTAGTTAACACCTCTTGTAAACCAAATGATTTACTTAAATTACACGCTCGTAGTATTGTATTCATGAATATTACCTCCACTAGGGGCAGTTTGAATTAAATATTTATAGAAGTTATCACAATTTTTTAATAATACTTCGTATTTTCCCATTGCAGTAACTTCCCCATTTTCTATAAAAATTATGGAATCAAACCTTTGTAAAAATGACTGCTCTAAATTGTGAGAAATCATTATCACCGTTTTTTCTGAACTCAAAAATTTATCAGCTATTAGTTTTGATGATTCTTCATCCAGAGCTGACTCAAATTCATCAACTAGTATTATTGGTCTATCCTCTAAAAATGCTCTAGCTATATTGACTTTTCTCAATTCTCCACCAGAAATATTGTCACCGTTTTCCGAAATCATTTGAATCTCTTTACTTTTATTGTTTAAATTAACGTCTCTAATTACCTCATCAATAATTTTATCATCGTAGCGTTCAAACAATGTAATATTATCTTTCAAAGTACCTTTAAAAGCAATACTATTTTGCGGTACATATGAAATCAATTTGGCGACATCTTCTAAATTACTAGCTTCTCTATCTATAAATACTCGTTCTTCAACATCATTTAACAAATTTAACATTAATCGTCCAAATGTAGTTTTTCCGCTACCATTTGGACCAATAATACAATATTTTTTACCATATTCAAGAGATATATTAACACCACCCAAGAGCTTTTTATTATCTTTTGTGACACTACAAGTAGAAATCCTTATATTATCAAAACCTTTTTGATATACTTTTTTATCTAAAACGATTGATTGTTTTAAAAAAATATCTGACATTTCTTTCGTTATATCCTTACTAGCCAAAATATCAATAACTGAAGAACCAATCTGTTGAATTGGACCAACTATCAAATTTGAAATTTGTGTAACCGCAATCATCTTTCCTAATGTCAAGCCTTGATTCAACACTAAAAATCCACCAAAGCATAAACAAGAAATAATGATTACATACTGAAAAAAACCACTGATTTGATTATACTCACCATTTTTTACATTTAACAATTGAGCATTCTGTTCAAATTTAAATAACTTCTCTTCAAATTTCTCAAAAAATGTCCGCTCCTTCTGAAAGGTCTTGACCGCCAGTATTCCTTGAAACATCTCTTTTATAAAATGTAGATACTCTCCGCTTAGAACTACATTTTCAGAAACTAAATCATTTAATTTTTTACCAAGTAACAAGGGAACCAGCATAGATACAATCCCTAAAGCAAATACAATTATGCAAATCAACGGGCTAATTTGATATAAATAAACACTCGCAATAATCAACATCAAAGTTGATTGTATCATTGAAAAAATGCTATCTAAAAAATACTGTTCAATTAGCGATATTTTATAATCAAAGCAATTCATCTTTTCACCCGTAGTTGTTTCAGAAAAATCACAATAACCAAGCGATAAAAAATATTTAGCTAAATTTGATTTTAAATACAGATGAATATTCTTAGTAAGCACTGATTGAATCCATATTACAAAAAGATTCAAGATATAGTTTACTACAAGAAAAACTGTAAAGGAAAAAATTGCTAATTTAAACTTTGTAATATCTGATGACTCTAGGGAATCAATGAATTTTTGAATTATTGTAGCAAACGATACTTCAACTAATCCCAATATAAACGTAGAGATAATAAATACTACTATTTTATTTCGTTCTTCCCTTAAGACCCTTTTCATAGACATTCTCCCTAATCAGAAATAATTTCCGCCGCAACTTTATTATAGTATGCTTTAAATAATCGACAATATGGATCTACTTTATCTACTACGTCAAATTTCAATTTTGAACGAGCTCTGCAGCCTCCTCCACATAGATATCGGAATTGACATTGTGAACAACCCTCTATTTTATCTACATTCAATGATTTGAATAACCTTGCATTAGCAGATTTCTCTCGCATCTTGTTTATTGAATCGTACTTTATATTTCCTATACAGTACTCATCATACATCAACATGTGGCACGGATAGACATTACCTTGAGTGCCTATGGCAATCATTGAGGTCCCAGCTCCACAGTAATTCCTAGCTACTAAAGTTTTATCCTCTAGGGCACTATCATTGATTGGTGCATCAGATTCAATCATAAACTTACTAATATTTATTAAATCAGTGTTATCGGGAAGATATGACATTAACTCGCCTTCAAAACATGCACTGAGAATACTGAAACTAATCGTTGTTCCTATTTCCTTTGCAAGTTTTACATACTCAAGGAGATTACTTGAATTCAAGTGATGAATTGTTGGAATAATATTGACATTATTTCCCGATTCTTTTAACCAAGAAATTGACCGCATAATCTTGTCAAATATTCCTTTATCTCTGAGATATGGTTCACTATCCGAACAGTATGTATCTAATGAAACAGAAACAGTATCCACAAATTTTGATAGTTCTGAAAGTATATTTTTATTAAAAATAGTTCCATTAGTTATTAATATTACATTTGGAATTTTAGCAACTATTTTAGCATATTCCACTATTTGAAGAATGTTTTTTCTTAATGGCTCTGTCACAACAAATGGTTGATTTTGACGAGAAATAGCGTATAATAATAGTAAGAAACAGTACCACCGAAGGAGGTAATTGGATATGCCTACTATCAAAGACGCATTAGATATTATCGGTAAGTTGACTGTCGCAGAGCAGGAAAGCCTTAAAACAATGCTTTTAAGTCCTGCCTTTGTAAAGTCTTTGAATATTGAAGATTTCGTAGCAAAGGAACGCTTTGCAAATGGTCGTGTATGCCCTCTTTGTGGCTGTATCCATGTGGTTCGCAATGGTCATCGTAAAGATGGCACACAGCGATATGTATGTAAGGATTGTGGCAAGTCCTTCGTGATTGCTACGAACTCCATTGTGTCTGGTACAAGAAAAGACTTGTCCGTGTGGGAGCAGTACATTGATTGTATGATGAATGGCTTATCCATTCGTAAGACTGCTGTTGCTTGTGGGATTCACAGAAACACCGCATTCCTTTGGAGACACAAGATTTTGGATGCACTTCAGAATATGGCAGACGATGTTACCCTTGACGGCATTATTGAGGCTGACGAAACTTTTTTCGCCATCTCGTACAAGGGCAATCATAGCAAGAGTAAGACATTTGCTATGCCACGCAAGGCTCATAAGCGTGGTCATTCTACACATATCAGAGGCTTGTCCCAAGAAAAGGTATGTGTTCCTTGTGCGGTTAATAGGAATGGCTTGTCTATCTCCAAGATTACGAATACTGGTAGAGTTTCTACAAGAGATTTACATCATATTTATGATGGTAGGATTAAGACCAATTCCACTCTTGTTACGGACAAGATGAACTCCTATGTGAGATTTACAAATGCCAATGGCATTGACCTTGTGCAGTTAAAGACTGGCAAAGCCAAGAAAGGCATTTATAATATCCAACATATCAATAGCTACCATAGCCAGCTAAAGAGGTTTATGCGTGGCTTTAACGGTGTTTCTACCAAGTATCTGAACAACTATCTTGTGTGGAATAACCTTGTAAATTACGCCAAAGAAAGCGACATGGAGAAAAGGAACATCTTCTTAACTTTCGTTTTGGCAACATTGAAAACTGCTAAATGCAGAGATTTATCAAACAGACCAGCAGTTCCTCTGGTCGCCTAATTAGAATTTGTGGAGATGATAAGATGGTCAATATAACAGATGTAAAACAGATTCTTCAATTTGCAATAGATGCGGAGATTAAAGTCTTTCTTGATGGTGGCTGGGGTGTAGATGCTCTTCTTGGATATCAGTCAAGAGCCCATAATGATATTGACATTTTTGTAGAAAAGAACGATTATCAGAACTTTATAGAAATAATGAAAGCTAATGGCTTTTATGAGATTAAGATGGAATATACAACATTGAACCATACTGTATGGGAAGATTTGAAAAACAGAATTATTGATTTGCATTGTTTTGAATATACGGACGAAGGTGAAATTCTTTATGATGGGGATTGTTTTCCGGTAGAAACTTTTTCGGGTAAAGGAAGAATTGAGGAAATAGAGGTTTCCTGTATTGAACCATATAGTCAAGTAATGTTCCATCTGGGATACGAGTTTGATGAAAATGATGCACATGATGTGAAGTTATTGTGTGAGACACTTCATATCGAAATTCCAAATGAGTATAGATAACTGCAAATAACAGTTTGTAGGGGAGTTCTGATACTCCCCTATAAAAATGGCTATTTATCAACTGTTTGTTGTGACATAGCCTTCTTAATAAAGGTTCTCCTCCAGAGAATACTAGGTTTTGAATTCCAACATCAGAAAGTTGGTCAATTGCATTTAATATCTCTTCTGTTGATAGATCTTCACATCTATTTCTTCGCTCATCGAAAGAATAACAACCTACACAATGCAAATTACATTTATTAGTTAAATGTAGATAGGCAGTTATTGGGGTTTGCTCATTCTTAAATTCTACATCAGAAATGAAATCATTTTCTACAAGATAGGCAAAAAATTCTTTTTCTTCATCTGTTAAATCGTTACAATTTAACTGATAATTTTTTACTCGTTTTAGAAATTCAATTGCTTGACTATCTACCCCAGCAACTATCCCGTTGCTAAAATTGAATAGTAGGTACATTTCGTCTGTTTTCATTACTGAAATATTATCATTTAGAAACATATTTCTCCTCAACTTTTCTTATAAAATAATTTTCAATAAGCATTAACAAAAATACAAATAGACTAATAACAAAAAATGACGATATACTCAAGTCTAATGAAATATTGTTACCTACATTAGGATTAATTTTCATTGTATTTTCGACAAGGCTATTAAACACTTCCTTTGTCAACAATCGGTGAATTATCATCCAATTCAATAAAAAATGTAAAATGGTTGATAAAAAGTAATATCTTGTTGTCCCTTTATGGAAGTGTCTTAAGAGAATCACACAACAATTTGAATACAAAATTGAAGGAAGAAGCATCAACAATATATAAAACGTAAACAAATTATAAGTTGAAATAAAATTATAATTGATGAATGTCAAAATAAGTAAGCAAAATAAAAATATTGAACCCAATTTAATTTTCATAAAAAACCTCTTCTAAAAAGTTACTAAAACATTATATAAAGTATGAATAATCGTTGGAATTCCAATATTATTAAACTTTATTCTTATAAATGCTAAAAATATTCCCAAAGGAAATCTTACCATTAGATTATCTAAAATAGGTTCCGATATATGACCTAAAAAGGCAAAGATAAGCGCAGTAATCACTATCGATTCTAAGATATTATAAGAAGACTTCATCCTATCTAAGATAATCATTCTATATAATATTTCTTCAGAAAAGCCTATCAAAATAAAATGTAAAATCAATATAGTTTTTTCAGGTATGTTAACAAGGGAACAAAACAAAATAATTATTAAGGCCGATATAACAACAATAATATGTTGGGAATAATTGACTTTACTTTTAAACAAAATTTTTTCTAAACATATTGGCTGCACTACCAAAGCGACCATTGTAGGGGCACTTAATGATAACAGTATGCTCTGAGTTTTTAAAAAAACTGAACAAAATAAGACATATAATATCAAGCAAATATTCGAAATCATTACTTGAAATAAACACTGTACTAATATCTGGAGTTTTCTATTTTCTTTCATAGCAACTTTAAATAAAAAGTAGGCTAATTTTACAATTGCCTACCTAAACGATTGATTGTACATAGAAATTTTTGTAACAAGAAATAATTAAGCATAATACTTCAACAATGATGATTTTTAACAATTTCCATCACTACAAACATTTCTCTGTACTTCTCCGATACTCAAAAAGTAAGCTATACCGTACTCTTAACTTCTTTAATGTAGTGACCAATTGAAACTGAAACTAGTGCACCTACACTCACACAGCCTGCCTTTTTGGTTTTCTTTGTAGAAAATTTAAGCATGATAGCTTCCTCCTTTGAATTATTTCAACATCTCTGTTGATGGTTATAGTATACCTTAAATTGTTAAGATAAAATTTCATTTGTATTATTATGTTGTTTTGAGTGTAGTAAATAGTAAAATATTTTGTTTGATAAAATTTTTATTTTATAAGGGATTGGGAAACACTCACCAAAATATAAAATAATCATCAGCTCAAAAGTGTCGATCTAACTTTTGCTGATGATTATTTTTTCGATAGTGTGTATATACTGTCTGAGCTCGCAAAGACCTAAAATCATATTTTTAGATCAATTTTTAATTTTCCGCACCAAACACAGTGACTGATATTCTAAGACAGCTGATTTTTTAGAAGAACTCAAAAACAGCTTATTCATCAAGATAAGCAATTTCACCATACAAAAACCTTGCATTACCACTCTCCTCATTAATCTTCAGGAATGACTTTCAAAATAACAGTCAATTCTCTGGACTATAATACCTATTATTATAAGTATTCATTTAGTAACAACTTATCTAAATCGGAAAACTGCTTTTCCTCCACAAAATTACTTATTTGATTTTCCATTTCTGCTTTAAACTTGAGGAACTCAATATCAAACTTATCATAAAAAGAGCCTTTTTTACAATGTATATCCCAATCTTCATATAGATTAGCAAGTATGAATGATTTAAAATGCCTAGACGAATCTTTAACTAATTTATCAGCGATATTCTCCAAATACTTAATGAGTAAACTTTCATCTCCATTATTAACTTCGACATAATCAAATTCCTCATCAAGTCGTTCTTTTATTTTATTAAAACTATCTTCTATCTTAATTATTTTAGCCATTAGACGTGATTCTTTGTAATTAGTTATTTTTCCTCCAAACTCACCATGAAAAAGTTCAACTAAAAATTGTAGCGATTCACTAACTCGTTTATGCTCACCGACTTCTATTTCTTTCAAGGTCTTAGAAATGGAGAGGGGAAGGACTATATTTTCTTCACACTTATGAAACGTCTTGGACACAGCTCTATCAACACAACAATAAATGTATACTCACATTTATTCCCAACTCAACAAAAAGAGGTAGCTTCTGCCTTTGATAATTTTTAAAGAATAAGGCATCAAAAAGTAACAAACAAGGGCTAACCCCTTGATATGAAAGGAATCTAAAAAATATTATGATGAACATGCAATATATAATCCTTTATATGTTCTTCCATCAGACATGTTCTATTAATTATCATGTTTTCTAATCTCTCAATCATCTCTAACAGTTCACTTAATTTGAGATTCTTGATCTGACATGTTTTATTTTTATATTTTTTTACTTCTTCTTCACAAATAGCCTTACCTGTCAAGATGTTAAGTGGCATTCCATTTTCAATAAAATTATTAAACATAAAATAATCAACAAATTTCTCAAATGTCTCAAAATGGTCCAACCATGTTCGTATACCATCTGTGTTATTAATATAAAGAGTATATAGAATATCATCTTTATGTTGAGATTTATGATATTCCCCATCTAGTGCATGTTTAATCTCTAAAAGAGTTAAATCTACTCGATCTTCTATATAAGAACCTACACCACGACTCATATTATATTTGCTATTTCGAAAACCTTCACTTTTCTTAGGCGTAGGCCAGATAAAAGATCCACCAAGCGTTCTTGTATTTTTCACATAATTAATTAGTTTATTTAAAATCCTCTCTCTCTCATCAATAGATTCATTTTTAGATAAATAATTAATTCTAGCTAAAGGATACTTGAGATGACCATAGGATTGCTGATATACATATTCATCTCCCGAAAAACCAAATTGATCTGAAGTAAGTCTGAACAGCAATTCGGCATTTTGCTTCACAACAATTTTATATTTATCATTATCTTTGATCTTTTTCTCACTCTCACTAGTTAGTTTAGCAAGTTTAGGGGGAATAAAAGAATATTTATTTTTATAATTACTTTCACTCTCTCTTTTTCTTAAAAATTCCGTTAAAAAATTATAGTAGGGTGTATCAATGTCCTCTCTACAATCAGGATCAACATATTTACCACCATTTAACACACTTCTATAATAATTATCAAACTCATTACGCTGAAATATAATCGTTTCTTTTTCCACTTTAAACCACTATCCTTAATTCATTTCTAACTACTCTATATCTTAAAATCATCGGATACTATCAATAATTTTGTGTTTACACAACTTATTTTACACTACCACCAATACATAGCAACTCCTTAATGATGAAGTCATCATTGAGTGTGATAAAGACCTCTTGAAGATATAGCAAGTCTAATGGGTATAGCACCTAACTGGATACCTAATAACAACCTTCGAGCGAATGAATATGAATGTTCCTTTTACCAAAAGGATTAGAGACAAAAAACGGTTCACTACCCAATATATGGTAATGAACCGTTATATATTACATAATAGTTGTCATGAGTTCTCTAACAATCTGAACTGATTTCTCAAAAGAAATATCTTGTGCATATTTGAATTGTCTTTGATAACGTGTCCAAAGTTGCTTTTGATACTCATCAGTCTCAATACTATTTAGCTGACTTTCCCAAATATCAATAGCCTCTTTACTTCCTCGTTTTTCTACAGTATTGGCCAGGGCTTCACGCAACACATCGAAATTTATCTCATCTTTTCTGATATGATACAAGGTAAAAAGGTCATAACGATCACGAGGACGTGTTGATGCTACTCCTCGGCTAATGATCGTTTCCAATTTTTCAGCTAGGACAGTTTCCAAATTATAAGTCCAAACCTCAATGGTTTCATTTGCAAACAGAGATGGCATCGAATAAGTAATTTCTCTAGGTGTAATCTTATCACCCGTTGTAATGTCGATGAAAACAACCTCTCTTAAAGTATCAAATGTAGCATTGAGTTTTAGAGAAAATCCCCCGTATTCGTCATCTTGGCGAATCGGCTCTAGTTTATCTACTTCAAATGAAAAGACATCATCCGAATCCGAAAGAATCTCTTCGAAGATGGCAATCAGATTTTCTTGGCTAAGTGTAGTCCCTTTAAGCGTCACATCTAAATCCATTGTCGTTCGCTTATCTAGTCCTATCAACTGTCCTATTAGATAGCCACCTTTAACAATGAAAGAGTCCTTATAGGAACTTTTAGCAATCAATTTCAATACCTGTTCAATCAGGAAGTTTTGCTGAAGCTGCTGGGCAGGAATACCTCTATCCTTAGCCATATTCTTAATCTTTGCCTTAAAGCTATTTGCATTGGAAAACATTAGGTTAATACCTCCATGTAAGATTGCAACTTGTTAGTCACCTTGAATAACTGTGCATAGTGAAACAGTTTTGAATAGTTAACTTTGTGATTTTGAAAATACATCTTAAATGCAGGAGCTATAACTTGAACATCAACATGATAAACTGGTCTTAAACACTCTGCTAAAACCCTCTCCGGCTCGTACACCTTAATCTTCTGACCCACTTGTCGCTCAAGCTCAATAATTCCTTCATCGTAATAAGAACGAAGAACTATCGGACGTATACCTTCTGATTTAACATTTTTTGTATTGGTTCCATAAGGGAAGCTCATGGTCATCTCAAAGGGAACTGTTAGTGATAATCCATGTAACCAAAGAGCTGTTTCTAAAGAAAAAATTCCTTTTGAAAAACGTTGCTGCGCCACGAACCATTCGTCCAGATAAGTATCAGGGAGGCGATATAACCCCTTTCCTTCAACCTCTACTTGTCCCTCATCAATCATTCTCAGCAACATTTTGTAAGGTAATTTCTCTTCAAGTACTTGTTGAAAGGTCAAAAATCCTTGATGTTGTTGAAAAGAAGCCATAATCATTTCAATATTATTCATAATAGCACTATCCTTTCGTAAGAAATAAAATGCTAACACTTTTATTAAATGTTAGCATTTTATTTCTTTTTTATCAACTATTTCGGGTTTAATTTCTTCAATAAGGATGCCACCAAAGCACGAGTTTTTGGCAAGCGATAAAAACCAGTAGATCGTTTAACCCTTTTAAAAAAGCCACGTATAAAATACGTAGCTTAACTTTTTACTGAACTGCAGGCCCTAAGTCGAGATAGAGAATATCTCGCTTAGTAGCAAACTGCAATGCGTGGTCATCAGCTTCAAACAAATCTGAAGCTAGAAACGTTTTCGTAAAGACGGTTTCATCTTTACGCTTAAATGTTGCTGTATAACTATGTTTAGTCATTTTTTCTCCTTCTAATATTCATATTGTCCTTTGACTCCACTATAGAGCCAGTAAACAGCTTTATCATAACCTTGCTGAAGGGTGCCGTTAGCATCCTCCATTAGGTCTCTCAAGGAATAAAATCCCCGGTAACTATCTAATGCTGATTCCATCAAACAGAAAAGATATGTTGGCATATCTTTTGTTTCCCAAGCTAGAAGATCTAACTGACTTAAATCATCTCTTGCTTCCTTTGGAAAACGACTCGGAAAATTACTTGTCGTAAAATTTCCACATTCTTTGGCACGCTGTAACATAGTTAAGCGAGCTTCCAACATGCGAATATCCGATTCTTGAAAGGCTGCGGCATGTTCCGCTGTAACAACTAGCTTGGATAACCCCGGATTTATTTCTTCAACTTCATAATAAAGTGAAGATTCAAACGGGATTTCAATAGGTGGAAGATTAGATACACCCTCTCGATTCAAAACCACGTTTCTAACGGGTCTGAATCGCAAACTTTGTTGCATATCCGTCTTGTTACTAGCAATAATCGCTGAAATTCGATCATTGATTAAGTCTGACGGAAAGCCACCAATATTCGTATTATATTGGTGAACCTTTTCAATATAGTAGAGACCTTGAGTGATTCCTGTCATTGTTTTTCTCCTTCTTGATTCCAATCACGCCATTACAACATCGTCAAGACCGAGCTCCTTGAACTCTTCTTGTGTCTCGCTATTGCTTTCAGTTGTCATCAATTCGATGACAACATTCAGTCCCATAACACGTGCTTGTAACAATGCTGAAGCAAGTGCTGGTTCAGGTTTTCCCTCAACGAATAAGGTTTGAACCTTACGCTCCTTCATTTCTAGAATTCTCTTGAGATAAAGACAAGAGAGTTCCAAAAATGAATAAGATTGAGCGTTATCAATCCGAGGGAATGTTGTAACGCCTTCAAGAAGGTCTTTAGCAAAAAGATCTGCAAAGACTTCCTGTGTTTTTTTATTTTTATAAATATAGATATGTTTTTTTGTCATTGTTTTTCTCCTCCATAGAAAAAAGAGGAGGTGTAACCTAGAATTACTACCTTCCTCTTTCTCTTATATATCCAGTATACGATGTATCTTACACGATATACTATTTATAGATGTGAATTACCACTGCATCTCATCAAGTTCTCGTGGGCTTAACTTACGCCCCAATTTTTCTTCAACACGCGCAGCCCACACAAGATTACCGTTCTTGATCATTTCAATCTCCTCTGGTGTCTTGTATGGTTTTTCTGGTAAACCTAAAGACTTCCAATCGGCCTTAAATTGTTCTACTATCCTCATGGTTAGTCTACTCCTTCCTTCAAAAAGCGGTCAATAAGCAACTGGCATGCTGCCGTATGAAATATCACACGGTTGGTGTTTGCAATACGACTGCATCCATAGCGACGCACGTAGTAGTCTAAAAGAGCAGTCTTTGAAAGACACATCATGACCCCCTCAAAACCACGATTGAGAGCATCTTGGGCAACATGTGCTAACAAAAGCCCTGCTATCCCTTGATTTTTCTTGTCCATACGAACCTCTAACTTATGAACAAAGGTGTATGCATCACTTGGCTCTGGAGTGAACTCAATCATTCCAGAAACCTCCCCTTGAATCACAAAACCACTGGTAATAGCATTAGATGAACTCCTTACCGTCCAATCAACTTCAAAACCTTCTGACGTCAAATCAGATAAGGTCGAGATTGCATCTGAACTAAAGTTCCAAAAGAATGTCTCTTTCATGCTCTGTTTCCTCGCCAACATGTTTTTCTTTATGTCTATTATAACACCATTTTTAGATAGACAGTCGGCCTAAAGCAAGCTCTTGATCATAGGCTTCCTCTAGCTCTTTTAGATAAGACTCTGAGTAATCCCCAAGGTCTTCATCTGTTAAGAGTTCAGTGGTTACCCCTTTACCTGGGACATTGCGAGTCATAACGGTTGCTTTATAAATAAAGTTCACGCCAGACTCTGCATCTACATAATCAAATGTGGCAGACATTGGGATATCGCTAAGAGTGGTATCTTGCTTTAAGATGTTAGTCAAAAAGCTATCGATATTCTCTCGAATATTCCAGTTCCCACAAGCTGTAAAAGGAAGTGTCACTGAGACAAGTCCTTCTTCAGTTGTGATACAATCTGCTTTTCTTGGATGACCTTTTAGAGTCGTTGGGATCCAAGCTTTTTCATTGATTACCCTATGAGTAGCCACAAGCACCTCAATATCTGACATTGTTGGTGCGGAAATAGTTACCTTGCCAAAGGCATTAGAGATATTTCCCATTCTTTTTCTCCTTTCCTAGAAACAACGCATTCTTCCGTTATCTCTAAAAGAATAGTAATTATCCTTCGTTACGATAACATGGTCTAAGACCTCCATTTCAAAGAGCTTTGCAGCATCTTCAAGGGCCTCAGTAACATTAATATCATTACTGGAAGGAAACACACTCCCAGAAGGATGGTTATGAGCTACCAGCACGTAGCGAGCTAAATTCTTCACTGCATAGTGAAAAATCTCTCTTGGACACGCCATACTACGATGAACGCTACCGATGAAAACTACTCGCTCCTCGATAACGTTACAATGCACATCCAAGTACCACACTACAAGATGCTCTTGTTTCTTATGTCCATAGGCTTTTTGGATACTTTGAGCAAAATATCCAGTCCCAGTGACACAAGTTGGCTTTTCTTCCTCACCTTCTGAACGTTTGAAAAGTTCAAGCATTGAAAGAAAGGCAATAGCATCTCTCTGAGTTAATCCATAATGTTTTAACTCCTCGATACTTAACTCACAGACCTTCTTAAAGACCTTCTTAAAATCTCCTTGCAATTCAGAATACAAGGCATCAACCTTTTCTGAAGGAATCCAGTGAGTGAAAGCCCTTTTGAATAGCTCTCTATCACCAAAGTCTTTTGGATGTCTAACTTGTCTCCTAGTAATTGTTTCTGTCATTGTTTTTCTCCTTTACCTGTTAAACCACAAGCCATTTTTCCTGCAGTTGCATAGCGACAGTTACTGTTGTGCTTACTTTAAAAAGCAAACGCTCTTGATCATCTCTTGCAACTACAACAGCAGTACTACCCTTATACAAAACCGAAATGGTACTTTTTCGAGGAAGTGCTTCTAGCAGAATACTGATTCTATCCATAACGACCTCCTCCTAGGCTGGTGCTACTACCCACATAGAGCGGATAGCTTGCACCTTTCGATTCGTTTCTGCACGGTCTAAGCGACAATCGCTATCAAAATTAGTACCGTAGACATCTTCGTATACCTCTCGCATACGTTTGCCCAGGTCCTCAATATGAGACAATTGCGCTTTCGAAGCGCGTACATTCAGGTCAGTCATATAACGATGATAAGCTTTTCTAAACATCGCATTTAATCTGGCATCATTCTCTAGGTACCATTTAAGGGAGTAGTTCTTGTAGTGCTCTTGTAACCACAAGGCTTTTTCTCTTTTTGTCATTGTTTTTTCTCCTTTATAAAATAAAAAAATGGCCCCTAGGACCATTTTTCTGTTCATGTTTTGAGGACTGTCAGTTCGTTAAGCATGGCTTCGTAGTAAAGTCTCCGTTTCAGACGTGACGAAAACAAATCCACAAATTCCTTGTAGTAATGAATATCTTCATTCGTATAGGATTTACAGGGACGATCTTCATCATAAACGATTAACCAGACTCTTTTTCCGGGGACAGCTTCACTCATTGTATTGACTCCTCTGTTATCCAAAGCTTCAAGACCTGCTAGTGAAACATACCCTACTCGAACCTTATGCCCGTCGTTCTTTAGATAAGTACACACTTTAGCCATACATTGCCTATGTTTTTTTGGCTTATGGGCACCCTCTAAAAAACACAGTATATTAATAATAGACGTCTCCTTCCTTTGTCCAACTACAAAAAGGTGTTGAATCCCTTCTATCAAAAGAATGAGAATTAGAAATACTACGGCAACTACAGGTTAAAAACCAATTTGTTGCGAAGCAAGTTACATAGGAAAAAATAGTCTAGAATGGCCACAAACCCAATAAATAACAATTCTGGATGTGTCTGTTTAGAGAAAGTGTACCAAACTTGTTGTTCGACATAAGTTCGGTTTGAATGGAAAAGATCTAAAAGACTCGTGATTGTCTATCTGACAAAGTAGTCACGACTAATCACCTCTTTTTGCTTCTGTTGCAAAGCATGGTTGTACATATTTAGCAAAGACTCCTTCTTAATAGAGTCCTCTTCTGCGATATATGCTTCAAAAAGATCGTTAATGTTTTGCATATCCATTCCTACCTTCATTCTTATAAGATCATGTTGTATAATTCTCATCCTATTATATCATACTCTTTCTCACCCAGGGATAGTTCCACCCTCTGGATAATGTTCACTTAATGCCAATCAGATAATGGCACTAATGAACATTTCTCTTATTTTGTTGCCGTAATAAATCCTGACCACTTTTTGTTCTACACCTATTGTTGTTGTGCTTGTTGACGTTGTTTGGCAACAAAATCAGATAAAGCTTTGAGTTGAACAGTCAACCCTTTACTTTCGCCTAGTTCCGACCACTCAAGCAGCTGGCTTTCTGTGGCTCCAAGAGACATGGCCGCTTCTTCACCACGAGCAACCATTTGAATCAGTTGATCATCGTTACAAACATTTGCCTTTGTCCCTTTTGGCTCTAGAGTAGCTGTTTCACTCGTTTGAGTAGCTACTTCAGCTTCACTAGTTGCCTGTGATACACTCTCGCTTGCAACTTTGTTAGCAGCTGATGTCACCTCACTTAGTGATGTCTGTTCACTGCTACTCAAAGAAAACGCAACTGACGCAGACTTGGCTGACTTCCCATAACGAGCACCCGTTGGTTTGCGAGGTGTTCTCGCCTGGGCATTTGACTGATAAGTATGATTACTACCATAATTACCAGTCTCTTGTGTTGATTGCGAATGATTTGGCACATTGTCCATATCTAGTTCTTCGCTATCAGCCTCAATACCAAGAAGCGTTTTGACCTCGTATCGACGCAGGTAAGTCACCTGAGCTCCCAGGTTCTTAATGTCATTGACATTGTAGAACACAGGAACAGACTCAATAGCGTAAGAGGCACCACTTTCGTGAAGTAGTGTCGTCACAACTTTGAGTCCATTGGCATTACCAAACGGGATATGTTTGGTTTGCTGCGTCAAAGTTAGACCATGCTTATTGAGTGCTGGACGTACAGCCCCTAAAATCTCTGATAGAGGTGCGAACTTAAAGTCAACGTTCTTAAACGTGACTCTACTTGTCGCAGTTACCGACTCAAACTCAGCTTGAGCCTTGGCCCAAGCTTCAAACAGCGGAGCCATAACCTCTGGCTCCTGTTTAGAATGGTCTTTTTTAGCTTGATCAGCCTTTTGCCATTCTAGTTGCATTTCAGCCTTAGCTAGAGCCACCTTTGCCTCGATGATTTCATTTACCATAGTTTCAGTATTTACAGTCATTGTTTTCTCCTTAATTATAAAAAGTGATCAAGAGACCACTTTATTTCCTATTTATTATTGTTGTAAAAATTCTGCCACTGTTTTTGCTGTAACCAACGACTTATTCGTTAAACAGTAATCACAGTGACCGCATCCTTCGACAGACTTATGTGCTAAAGCATCTTTAAGTACTTCAAGATGCCCATAGAAGATGTCTCTCCCCATTTCAATGATAGTATCATCAATCATAATTAACTCCTTATCTGGAACAGGTTCTTTTGAAACTGCCATAATATAAGGTGTAAACTCATAACCGTAGGTTTGCTTCAGCAACTCCTGATATACGTACATTTGTAGCGTATACTGATATTCTACAATGTTATAGAGAAGAGACTTCGTATAACGATGAAGTGTCGTCGAATATTTTTCTGACTGAAGACTCTCCATCGTTTTCAGGTCTATGAAATAACCGCCTGAAAGATTCAGACTATCAATTTTGCACTTGAAGGGAATCCCTTCTAACGTACCAGTGATAATCCGTTCTTTCTCCACCATTTCATCATCTGTACCATGATACAAACGATTAAATAGCTCCTCTTTTTCTAAAGCAGCAATCATCTTATCTGCTTGTTTGAAAGGGGCTTTTACTTGGCCAGCGGTTTTTCCTCGTTGACTTATGATCTTATCTTGATTCATTTCCAAGAAAGCTTCATGAGCTTCTTTATTCTCAAAATAAGAATGAACATAATTACCAACAAGTAGGCTTTCTGTCTCTGTTTTCTCAGGCAAAAAGCCCAAGTCAACAACTTCCTGCCTTAAGGGACATTTGATGTACTCCTTAAAACGAGAAGTAGACATGTAATGCCTATCTTGGTAGTAATTATCCTCTGTCAATGGAGGTAGAATTGCTACTTCTTCTATCATTTTTCTCCTTTCATAAACAAAAAGAGCTCAGTATGACTGAACTCTCTCTATTTTCTTCTAAAGACCTTGCTATCTAGAAAGGAATATTTTCAAATATAGAAGCATCTAACGGTTCTCCGCCACCAGGAAAGCCCCCTTCTGCAGGTCCAAAATCTGGACTTTGCGAAGAAGTGTTACTATGATCACGAGGCTGTAAGTTGTCAAAATTTGACACATTAACCTCGGTCACATATACACGCTGACCTTGTTGGTTTTCATAAGAACGAGTTTGCAAACGTCCCTCAACTGTCACAAGATATCCTTTCTTGATCCAGTTTGAGAAATTCTCTGCTTTTTTGTCCCAGATTACGAGAGAAATAAAGTCTGTCTCTCGCTCCCCGTTTTGATTTTTATAATCTCGGGGACATGCGATTCGAGCCGTCGCCACCGCCTTGTTAGAAGGTGTGTAGCGTAGTTCTGGAGCGTCTACAAGACGTCCTGTTAGAATTACTTTATTAATCATTGCTTTCTCCTTTCTTAATCCTCTGCTACGACTTCAATGTCGAGGAATACGATTTCCCCTTCATCTAATCCATCAGAAAACTTATGGCTTTTTCCACAAAATTCTTTGTAACCTTTCTTGGTGAAATGGCTACGTGGGGATAAATAATCGATATACCCCTTAACATGATCATTAGACCATGAATTTTTAGGATTTACCTCCCCAGAAAGAACTAAAGTAGCCCATTCTGAAGCAGAGACCATCATGCCCTCTGCATCAAAGAACGACTTTCTTGTTGCCGTTTTCTGTTTTTTTCGTGCTGCTCTGTAAGTAGAGCTTGTTCTGAAGTGTTTTGGAGAATAGGTATCAACCATTCTCATTTTTTTCGTCATTGATTTTCTCATTGTCTTTCTCCTTTAAAAAACTAACTCGAGATCCATCATCTCGAGAACTTCTGCTTGAGTATCTTGTTTAGAGACATACCTTGATTTACCAAGGTACTCTCTGAAGCCTTTCTTAGTCCAATGGCTACGTGGGGAAACTCTCTCAAGTTTCCCTTTAACATTATCATTAGACCAAGAAGTCTTAGGATCTACCTCCCCAGATAGAACTAAAGTAGCCCAATCTGAAGCAGAAATCACCATGCCGTCAGCATCAAAAAAAGTATTTTTTGATGCTGTCATTTGTTGTTTTCTTGCTGCTCTATAAGTAGAGCTTGTTTTGAAAGAATTTCTCATTGTCTTTCTCCTTTAAAAATTGTTGTTGTAAAGTGACCTTGGAAAGCCTCGAACACCTGCTCATAGACTTTCCTCCGCATGACGACCATTTAGATTTGGGAACACCTGTTCCTCACCTCTAATCATCGAGATGTCGCCTTTCTTTTTGTCCAACTACCCAAACTCAAAACAAAAAAAGCATAACAAAGAAGCCGGCAAGCCTTGTCTCAAAAAACAAGATTGCGCGTGCCTATGGCAAACCATAGGATAAACTTCTCGTTATGCTTAGTTGCTAATAACGTTTGTTGTAGCCTTTCAAAGTAAGTAAAGGCAAATATCTCGTACCTGTTATAAGCGTTAAGCCTCTTCTTCTATCTGATGGCTTAACTGATAGCTAAAAGCGAGTACGCTCCCTTTTAACCCCTTATAAAACATGGTATGCCGATTGCTGGGACAGAACCAGTAATGACATCTCCTCCTCCATGCTTCTCTTTTCTTTAGTCACGTGACCAAAGGTTCACCGTTAGAGGTGGTGAATTAGATATAAATTAAACAATTTATGTCTTTAGTATAGCAAACGCATGAAAAAATAGCAACTTTAGATTAAAGGTGACTTACAGTAAAACAAAAAAAACACCTAAAAGGTGCATGATATACATTTTATGCTTTAGTCCCATATCAAATAGAACAGTAACAAAACCATGTACTTTAAAGGTTAACCTTCCTCTAAGTTTTAGTACCATGTCAAATAGAACAGTAACAAAACCTCAACATGGACCAGCTCCCGACCTTCTTGCCTTAGCTTCCGGTTAGGCTATCTGGTATTTACAAGGTTATTCATAATTACCTTGAAGGTTCCTAAATAAACCTTTTAGTCATTATAACATATTTATCATTTGAGGCAAGAAATCAAGCAATGAACCCGATATCACTTTTTCTTATGTTTAATCTTGTTCAGTTTTAGGTCTTTGAAAGAGAGTTTATTCTCTAAAATAGCCACAAATTCATATGGAGCATTAAACATAATTTCAAAGCCTTTTTGTTTTCGATGGTCAAACCAAGACATCTCTTCTGGGTTATAATCCTTACGGGATTGCAAGGATTTGAAGTCCTCTTGATAAAGAGTAAAGGTATCACCCAACATCAAGATCTGATTAGCAATCCGTCCAAAACGGTTCTTTCGTGCTTGTTTTACCTTATGCCAGATATAACGTTTTTGGTCTAGAAGTTTCTTATAGGCTGAGTCCTGCACCCATGCTCTCTTCCCTTTTTTCGGAACACCATTTTCATCGTAGTTGTCTGGGTTTAAGGCTTGACGCTTACTTTCTATAGCTCTATCCAAGTCCGCCAACCGTTTACTATACCCAAAATCATTGGAGAGATCATAAACAATAGTCTCATTATCACGCGCAGCTGTAATCGCCATCTGCTCAACAGATAACTTAATTTCCACGTTTCCTTTATTTGGTAGCTCATGGTCCAATCCATAAGGAACACCATCAAAAACTAATAAAATACTGTATTTCCAAATATTTCCCTTAACAAGAGTTCGCTTAATAGCATATAACGCTAATTTTGGGAATTCTAGTGCATAGGCAACCTTAATCTCTTGTTCTCGGCGAAAAGCAAAAGGGATAAACAGCTTGTCGTTTCTGCCTTTCCCAGTCTCAAAGAATACCCCTTCATCAGTCACGTTGTTATTGCATTTACGGTACCATAAAGTCGTAAAATTCGTTAAGCGACCAATTGATACATGGTTGCTACTTTCTCCTTGTTTACGACGCTGAAGATATGCTCCTTTAACTGTCTGAGCAATAATTTCCATAGTAGACCAGTGGATTATTCCTTCTTCTGCATACCTTTTATACATGGCAGTTGCTTGGCCTAATTCTTTATATCGGATGAATTTACCACTATTAAGGCCAAATCTATCATTTAAGGCTATCCAATCAGCTTTAAGTGTCGCTGAAAGCTCCTTATGAGTTTCCTTCATAGAGAGTTTTTTTGTCTTGTCTTTCTCTTTAGATATGGCTTCCTTTAACTCTGCTAGCTGTTTAGTACGTATAGACAAAGACTTATATTCCTCTGAACTAACACGACGATGTTCTTGACAGTTGATCCAATTTGTTACGGCTCGTTTTAACTTGTAGCCATATTTAAAACGTTTGGCTAGAAAATCATCATAACCTTTGGTATTCAAAGGGATCTCTAAAGTATACACTCTCCTACTCCTTTCTCTAAGAAATTATCCTGGCTATTTTGCTATATAGACCTAGTCCCTAATATATCATAGTATGTCATTATACTGTTTCATTTTCAATCCAATTAAGTAAGTAACAAGTATCACACACACGGATAAAGACAATTTGCTTGTTTCGATGGAGTTATTCGATACTATCATCAAGATGACCACCCATGACAAAACATTTCCTACTAATAATAAGAACCTAAAGTATTTATGTAACCTCACTTAAGTACCACCTCTCAACTATCAATCTTCTAATTCGGCAATATTTGCAAAATTTTTGTCTCTTGAATTATCAAATTAATCTTGGATTGGGGGACACTCTTTATTAAAGACATTTTGCCTATTTAACTTTAACAAACTTTCCATGTAAAGATTTAGTGTTTCTGATATCTCTTTTCTAGAAATGATATCCCGTATAATCTCAGTTTGACCTGTACTGATATCTAAAACATCATAGTTGTCATTAACAAAAGCCTGTAACTTCATCTTATCAATAAAGTACTTGAAATCTCTATTAAACTGCCTTAACCAAATGTATGTTTCTTCACTTTGATAGGCAGCCATCATCGGAGTCTCTTGTCCTCTAAAATAAGATTTTAAATCAAAAAGTAAACAATCAATCCTATCTAAATATTTAGTGTAGCGATAAGTATTGATCGTTGGAGCCTTATGTTTAGGCCACAAAAAATGAAGGTTTAAATTAGAACGAACAAGCTCATAATCTTTTCTCCACTTTTCATAATCATTGTTATGAAAATCGGCAATTTGCTTTCTACCACAAATTATATCGGCTGCAAGTCGAATCTTCCGTCCTTCAACCAAATCTATCAAATGATCTTTTCTAGCAGATAATTGAAATTTTTTACTTAAATCTTGGTATAAACTAACATCTCTAGCATCTGGATCCCCACATAAGTGGTCAAATAGATACGGAATATAGTTTGGGTGATGATTCTCTAGAAATTGGTAAAAATCACTTTTATAAAATGCATCACAACGCTTCAAGTTATCTTTGATTATTTCCAATTGTTCTCCTTACCTTGTAAATCATTAGAGACAAGTTGCTTCGTCCCTAGGAAAGAGCTTGCTATTATTCAATCCCATCCTTAACAAGCTCTGAGACTGAATTTCCTGACTCATGCAATTGAGCAATAGTTTCTTTGAATTATTTAGTGTATTTTTGTGACATTTAGACATCTCCTTTGGTTAGATATTATTCTTCCAGAACATGTCTATCAAATCATACTAACATCAAGTACCTAATAGTGCCATATGTGTCAAAGAAAATGAGTTCAAGTATTACTCATAATTGATGATTTACAAATAGTAAAATTAGTATAAATTCTCCCACTGCGTGATTGAGTCTGGAAGTATTACTTTGTAATTCTCGTAAAAGTCAATTAATTCATTTGGCGTAATAACGACAATATTATCCACCTTATCAGCATTCAATACTTCTGGTGCAAAGAGGAACACTTCATAACCATTCTGGGTAAAATCAGTAAATTGTAATGCATCAAGTGCTTCTGCTTTTCTACCTTTTACTTGAACAACTGCCTTTCTCACCCGTTTAGGATCTCTAGATAAAAACTCGCATTCGACTTTTATAGTCGTCGATTTACTTGCAATAGAATTCGAAAGAACATAATAGTCTTGTTTTACCTGTATATAGGAAATCACTAGCTCTTCCAAATCAAAATCAGGCAGGTTGTCCAATAAACTACCTTCTAATCGAGCAACGTCGTAGTGATTCGTTTGAGATAGTTTATTATAAATTGCTTTTGAGTACTCAACTATAATAGCATCATAAATTTTTTGAGCCGTTCCAGCATTAGCTCTGTTAAATGCTGCCTTGATTTGTCCTGGCACTTGCATACCGAATTTATAAGCATCTATCGGTAAAAGTGCTCCTATGTCTAATCTTTTGTCACACCTTGTAAGCACCTCTCCTTTAGCTCTACATATCCAATAATTACCATCTAAATCACGTGTCCAAAACAAATTATCTTCATGTGTATCCTTAAAGATATTCAACACAGTATTTAATCGACCAGGCTCTTGACGAAGTCGTTCATAAAATTCAGAATAAGTTAATGCTTCTCCCTCACCATATATTCGGCTCCAACCAATAGCCAAATACTGTTGTTTTCCTTTTAAACAAAAATCGATTAATTCTTCACGATAAGGTGTGTCAGTTTTCAAGTTAATTCTAGCTACAAAATTCATATTTCTACCTCTTTAAATAACAAAAGACTAAAGTGAAGAAAAATAATGAGGTATTGCTGTTAGATACTTTATGTCATTAAGACAATTCTCTTCGATTGATATTATAGCACTCTACAATGGAAGGTTCACTATAAAAATAAAACCCTTTAAATCTTTTATATAAGGTCTGAGCCTGTAGCCTCATCATAAACTGATAGTACTTCAGTAACAAAATCTAAGTAAGTGTTTGTCGTCTCATTCTCAATCAGAGGATAACCATAAGCCTTAAGTCTTCGAACTCTTTGACCAAATAATATAAATCTTGGCCAATAAAATGGAATTTCTTCTTCAAAAGTAATAGGTTCTAATGGATAAAAGCCTAATTGGTCAACTCCTTCAGAAATCGTTCCCCCAATTAAGCCCTCTCTAAGATCTTGAAGAAACACTACTTCCTCAATTTCTCTATTTGATATGAAACGTTTAAGGTATGATTTTCGTAAAGCTAGTTCTTTATTTATACGTCCCACTAATTCCAAATTTATCTCTGAGGTTGCAAATTTTTGGTTCTGAAAACCAAACCTCCAGCCATAAGATAGGGCTCTATTATTTACAAATTCATAAACTGTTACCAACTTTGGAAACAATTGCATAGCTTCCTTTAAAATAAGTGACTTCTTAATTACTTTATCAATCGCATTTGGATACTCATTAATATCAATCAAGTAACTATGTTCTAGCACTTCTAGTGACGTTCTATTACTCATATCGATTGCCGTAGCAAATCTATTACAAGCGTCTACTGCCAGTAAAAATTTTTACTCATGACCGTCTTCACTTGAAAAATTGATAACTTTGGGAATAATCATTAATTCTCTGTCTCTATCTAAAGCATGTTCTTTACTTCTAACCATAATCATTTTTCCTTCGTTAGTCATATTATTTATTAGCCTAATTATAGGATAGCACACAATAAAACATACCACTACACCTTAAGTCAGTTATTCTCTAATAATAGGGGGTGTGACACCCCTTAACTCCATTGTATCCATTCTCATAAACTGATATAATTTTCTTGTAGTTCGATGAAACTACACTCGAAAATTAATACTTTCAGTTCAGTCTCTAATCCTCCTAATAGAAATAGAGACTCCTAATCCAGTTCACATCATAATCTCCTACAAACCCAGATGTGAACAAACCTCCTTTAAAACTAGGGCGATGGCCCTAGTTTTTTTTGTGTTTGAAAGTTACAATAGACACTTCTCACGCGCGTGCTAATCCATTTCTCTGAAAAAGATGCAAAAATTTCGTAAAAATCTTTATTCCTTGAAATTTCTTGATACTTAAACTGGTATAAAAAAACACCAGCATAGCTAGTGTTTACATGTATTCGTTCTTATTCTTGTTCTCTTTGAGTTCTATCTTTAGTTGCTAATTCTAGGGCCTCTCTAATAGCTCTTTCATTAGCACGTTTTTGATGTCTTCCAAAGCCAATAGCAGCGGCCACACCACCCCCAATAACAGCAACCACACCAAGTAAAATTAATATTAACCAAAGATTCATTTTTTCTCCTCTCCTCAATACAATTAGGGACTTTCTTATTTTAACAAGTAAATATTAAATTGAATATATAATTTTAATATACATTTTGTCAAAGTTTTTGTCAATAAAATATACGTTCATTTCCCCCAAAATTTGTCGATAATATACATTCTCACTTTTAGTCACTAACTAAAAAACTTGCATGAAATGTAGGAAAATTAGTGTACCTTGCAGGAGCTACGCATTTAAGTTCTTTTTTAGTAATTTCGAACACAGCATAGCTAGAGTACAGTATTGGTAATAAATTAAACAAGAGCTTTATGATCTTCATGCCTATGCTCACTTAAAAGTACTTCACCAAATTGTACCCCACTATCTTCACTGACTCGTTCCTGGCAATCGACACAATACAATTCTCTAGCCAATCGCTGTTGTCGCCCACCTACATAGACCACCTCTTCCATTCCAGGCAACATATAAGGTAGCATGGTATCAACCAGCTCATCAAAATGTGATTCATCGTTACTTAAAAAGAAACGTGCAGGATGATCACTATTATCAAAATCTCCAATGGCCACAAGACTATCTTCTTCTGTCAAGAGATAGTAATAAGCAGCTGTGCGGTCTTCTGTGTATCGAAAGAATAAATGTGATTCATGACAAAATGGGCATGTTCTATACTTATGACCAATAAATGATTTTAACCAACGTACAAGCAAATCCGATAAAGAAGCTTTGATTCCCTTAAACAAGAACAAGACATTAGGTAGAATGAAACCAACAATTATAGGGGTAACAGTTAGGTTATTGTCTACCACCAAAAGATAAAACTGGAACATGGCTGTTAGTCGTAAAAACCAGACAATCGTATTAAGAAAAATCTGATTCGTGCCACTCAGAAAAGTACTGACTACTGTAGACTCTTTATTCTTCACAAAGGTAAGAGTAACACACTTGATGGCAAACATAACTACAAACATAATAACATAGGCTAACATTCACTTACCTCATTTTCAGCATCAGTAAATTCAGAAGCTACATCTCCCAAAAGAGAGATTAACTTAAAAGCACCCAAGGTATTATCTTGACTTAAATTGGCAAGCATACGATCCAGAGTCTTTAGACAACGTTTCTTCTCTGAGAGTTTCCGTCTATCCAATAAAGCACTATCTTCTAAGTCTTCTGTGTTACTAGAGGAACGTAGTTCATTTAGATCATATACATCACCAACGTCTAGGACTGATAGCTTACGAAGAACCCTAGAAACGACTAATGAAGAATAAGTCTGCGCGTGCTCTAGAAGTTCTGCAGACTCTTTCAACTTTTGAATAATGGTGTCTCTTTTGGCAAGTTCTTCCTCATCTAAAAGCAAAGCATCCAATGGAAAAAGTTGTTCCACGATTGTTTTTTGACCAGGGACAAAAGCATTACTTTGTCTCAAACCAGTGCTAGGAACAAAATGCTTTCCGTTAACAACTATAAGTCTCTTTCCTAACCACTTGTCGACAATGCCACGCTCACTAGAAACTATGACACCATCCATTCGTGTTATTTGGATAGCAACCTCGTCACCTACTTTTAGGCTAGCAATCCATTCTGAAATATCTTTTTTTGATAAATACATTATTTTGTTTCCTCCTTTGCAACTGACACAATATCATGGATAGCATCCTCATCAAGACGAGGTGCTTCATGTTTCCCTCCTGCCATTCGTTCAATTCGTTTGGACCATCCACCAGAAGTCATATCCTTATGATAGATAACTGCTGTTGCTGCTTTCTCTACTCCCATAGCTTTAGCTAAATCCTTACCACTTTCGTCAAGAACATTAACATAGATAATCTTGTTTCGTTCTTTTTCAGTTAAGCTCTTATTGAGTACTGGAATTGATTTTTGACAGTAAGGGCAATCAGGTCGAAAGAACACATATATCTCTGAATCTGTATTCTTCTTATAAGGAAAAATGATATTATCTTCTTTAAAATAATCAAGCTGGTTTGATGTAATCTTTGTTGCGTGGAAACTTTGTTGCGTGAGTTCCTGATCAAAAACCGTCGTAACCATACGATTACTATAACTGTATTCATTCTTATAACTAGAGGTAAAACCAATCAGAATTACAGGTAACATAAATAACCCAAGAACAACTTTAGTCGATGTAAACTGGTGGGCATGGTCCACACCTTGATATACGATATAAAAGGTCGTAAGAACCCAAGGTAAGATAATTCCAAAAAGCAAACCAAACCAATCAAACGGAAATGCATAGACAACCCTATGGTTCACTACAACCACCGTCAAAATAGATAACGTCACAAGGATCGCATAGCTAATATACCAACCCTTGTAAAGAGGATTATCCTTTAACTTGGGGAATGCATCACAAAGGGTTTTCCAAGCAGATTCAATTTTTATTTTCATTAATTACCGTTACCTTTCAATCTTTTTTATCTTTAAAACAACACCTGATACTTACAACAAATTCAAACAATCATGTGACTTTCTTACATATTTTTAAATAGTTGAGATAATGATTATATGTTGCAGTTGCTACGCGTGACTTATTCTTTTTTCGCTGATAAGAAGTCATCAACCTTCTTGATAACCTCGTTGTGCGGAACAAATAACGTATAGAGTGTTGGGATGATTAATACGGTTTGTAAAATCATTTCCAGCACATTATTCACGGTTAGCGAATGCCATGATAGGAAAAAAGTAACTACCGTAAACAAGTACAAAATAAAATATGTAACAAGAACTAGCCAAGCAATCGTTAAGAAAATAAAGTAGTTGATTTTACCGATAACTTCATCACTTACTAGGGCCAATCCTTTCAAAAGTCTTGGTCTTTTTACTACGATTACAACTACAAGCGAAACAACTAACCATACAAGTCTTCTTCCTAAGTATTCCAAATAATCCATTCACAAACTCCTTTACTCTATCTATAAACAATAAAGAAATAATCATCAAAAGGGAGTTTGATTTTTTCTGGCAAGACTTCTTTTGGGAATACAATGATCATATGTTCATACTCTATTGAGAATTCTTCATATAGACTAGTTAAATGTGGAATCAAGTCACTTTTGATATATGCCATAGGTATCATAGGGTACTCTTTCAATTCCCAGGAGTCTGTTTCAACAATAGCTGATAACTGGAATTTATCATCATCTAAAGGTTCTGATATCTCCTTTACAAGATAATCTATTTTATGTAGTTCAGAAAAATCATAAGCCTCGCAATCACACCAATCTTTATGATTTGAAAACATCTTTTCTTGAATGATTTCGACAATAACGTCAGAAGCATTTGTTGTTGTTTGACTGAATAAAGAAATATTTTTAAGCTTTAACATGTCATATCCAGTCACACCTTCAACCTCGACCTCATTTACATATTCCAAAAAGTTCATTAAACGTTTAGATACTTGCGTATTATCTTTACGACTACTCTCGAAAACGAAAAATAAACTAGAATTTTCGAATGCTGGTTCTTCTGCGTAACCAAATATTTTAGAAAGTAGAATTGTTTGGCGTTCTGTTGCTCGGTCATACTCAATAAAAAAAGGGTTATCGTTTACGAAGATGACAGCATCAGGAACCATTAGAAGGTTAACACGACTAATCGGAAATACGACTTGGATGTTTAGGTCATAAACTGACTTGTCTTTATTTTTTACAAAAAGCTTGTTTAAGATTTTAGCAACTAATCGTCTGGTCTCTAGATCATGAATATTTACGGTTTGAGGTTTCCCTCCTAATAGATTATTAGTGACAATGCTATATACTGACCTATCATATTCTGTCGTTGTCGTTAGCAACCGAATTTTCTCAATCCCCTTAATCATAGTAAGCAACCAGGTACTAAAACCTTTGTTCAGATAATACAGCTTTCTCTTACCGCTTCTAGCATCCGAACATGCTGAAATAGGATGATTAACCTTTCCAACAAGACGATAAAACCATGAATTAGGCGTTTTGAATTTTCGGGTTACTGCTGTATAAATGAGGTCTACTATTTCCTTATCAAAATAACCAAACCTTAGTAAATGATAAAAGATGATAAGCTCCTCTTCTGAAAATGACAGTGAGATATTTTGATTTTTGGAAACAAAATAAGTAGCTATTTTATTTCTCTGAGTGTAATGAATTTTATTTTTTTTATTTGAAATAAGTGAGGTAAAATCTCTATTTTTTATATCTTGCATTTTGTAGTTCTAAAATAGTCAATCAATAGGGTATATAGTCTAGTCTTTTTTCGAAGAGTGCAGCTATTACTTTTAAAGTCGTGTTATGCCTTTACTATTGCCCTACACAAGTATTCTCTTATACCCGTAAAATGCTGATTGATACTTTCATCTCCTCTCATTCATATAATCGTAGTATGCTGTTATAACGATAACCCTCTAAAACATAGTTTATTCTAGCTATGTAATACTCGACATTTACTCATTTATACTTTACGTGTTTCTAATATTAGTCATCATCCCTATAAATACAGTAAACTCTTAGACTATTGTTCACTGTATACTTTCATTCATAAAATCTGGGTATGACATAATACTTACAACAACCAGTTTTATGGGGTTTTAAGCACTTAAAGGCTACAACTAGGATTCATTTATAATAGGTCGCTATAGTGTTCAGTATACCCAAGAATAGATTATTTTCAAGGGAGTGACATGGGTTGACTTTTAATGTTTTCACTCTATACTATTAGATATAACTAATGAATGAGGAGCAAATTATGGCAGGAAAAAACAAAAAAACTGAATCAGATTTTATTAAGGAACTTGAAGCGTTAGAACAACAAAAAAGAGAAGCTACAGAGCAACTTAAAGCCTATCAAAAATCACAAACTGATAAACTAGGTCAGCTCTATTTCGAATTGAAAAAACTAGAAAATCCAGATTTATCTATTGATGATTTAGTTGTTGAAACACAAAATAAGGTTAAAGGGGTAAAGAAAGAAATTAAGAGTAAAAAAGCAGAAGAAAAAGCAAGAAAGGAGGCTCAGAAGACTAACAAAGAAACATATAATGACTCTCAAAATTAGAACAAAAGCAACGGAAATCCGTTGCTTTTTACGTTATCTAAAAACCTTCTTCATCAATAGCCATTTGTTCTACATTACTTTTTAAAGTTTTAGGTGCTTTCTCACGTGCTACACGAGATAGCTCTTGAGGTAATTCAAACTCTTGATTAGGTGCTTGAATATTTTGAGTATCAACTGTTTCGGGTGTAGATGATGGAGCTAGGATCACTCTTTGAGTTATTTCTTCGTCCTTCAATTCAACGATATCATTATTGTTATTTACAGTTTGTTTTTCTTCAACAACTGTAGGGATTTCAGAGATATTGTTCTCCTCTATTTGCTCAGTACCCTCTGTTGCCTCTTCTCTAATTGAAGTGTTTTCTCTATGTTCTGTCATACTTTCGTTGACTAGGATTGTTCTTTTAACTGATGGGGAATCATCCTTTTTGCCAACCGTATCATTTACATTACTATTAACATTTGGCACTTTGACATCCATGATTGCTTGCCATTCTTCTTCAGTAAAATCACTTTCATAGAGGTGGCTCTCAGACTCTTTTTGGGCATAATATTCTATTACTTCTGCTCTCCACAACTTATAGGCTTTTGCAATTTCCGGCTCTTCTTCTCCAAGCCCATATACCTTATTGAAAGGTGCATGTGAGACAAAAGAGTCCTTTGAAATATCCATTTCAAAATGCGGAGATTTTGTTAAATAAATCATTTTTGAGATTTCATCATCACTGACGATAACACCAGCAAGTTGGAATTTCTCTAGGTTATTTGCATCTCTAGCAGTGAAGTTATCTTCTTCTACTACTTCCTCTGAAGTCGCACTTGAGTTACCTCGATTCCCTGCTAAGAGGTCATCATTTGCTGCACGTTTAGTTTCTTTAAGAGCATAATGTTTTCCTCCTGATCGGAGATTAATGAACTCTACAACCTTTGTTGAGGCTTGTTGGAAGGTAAAGGCATTACGATAAGACATCTTGATTGCATCAGCTCCAGATTCGCCAATAGAGTCCCTAATTTGTTCGTCATGTTGATAAGCATGCATAACTGGAACATGGAACTTACGAGACTCATCAAGGAAGTTACTATCATTACCTGGCATCAAATAACCATTCTTTTCGTCTTCATAAAAAGCAAAGAATGGTGACTTATCTGGGAGACGCCTTTGAGCAGCATTTTGCATAACTAATGTTACCATCTGTGCTACCATTCGAGACTTCTCTTTACCAAGAACACCTTTTGCAGAATTGACCAAAATCATCCCACCCGTTTTCAAAACAATATCCAAATCTTTGGTGCTTTGAGAGAAAAATACACGACGAATTTCTGGTGAAGATGACAGGTCATCAATGACTGCTTTTAGACCAGACACGTTAGCATCAAAGGTATAATAATATTCCTCTGTGTACGAATTTAATTGATGAGCATTGATGAAATAATCATAAGAGCTTTGGAGGTTTTCAAGTTTATTTCTTTCATCATTAAATGCGTTAATAGCTTCATGAACTTTCTCTGGTCTAAGGATAGTATCAAAGAGTTGTTCGTGTTCACGATTGTACTCTGATTCCTCTAACCACTTTTCTTTTTCCTGCTCTAAGAACTCTTCATGCTTTTTCAACGTTTCTTCAAAAAGCCTTTTCTTTCGATTAAGTAATTGTTCAAAAACGGCAATATAGGCTTCAATCCAATCGCTAGAACGTAACATGTTTGAGAATTCAGTTAGGGTTGGAGATTTACCTTTTAACATATAGTTTATTGGTGCATCTGGTATCAACGCTACCTCTTTAATGACAGTAATGATATTATCAGTAAGTTGTCCTTCTTGATTAAGGAAGAAAGAAGAACCAGTCCCACTTGGATCACTAAATCGTTTAAATAAGTCTCGAACCGCCCCTTTTACCTGAGTCGTATCTCCATCTAAAATATTAATTGCACCAGTTCCTGGGTTAGTAGGATCTAGAGTCCAAATCATTTCATCAGGGAATCCCATTTTATGAGCGTACTTAACAATTGTGCCATACATCGAACCTGATGGTTCGGTCATGTAAATACCATTTGTAAGCTCTGCAGCATAACCATTGTTATACCACTGTTCCAACAATTCACGTCTTTTTTTCTTCCGTTCAAACTCTGTGCTAAAGAATTCTTCTTCCAGTTCTTCATCTATTTTCATCAAATACTTACGATAGGATAGGAGATAATATTTCATATTTTCCATATCCTGTAGCATTGCTGGAATCAGAATCGTTGCCGATTTACCAGTACCAATCAAACCAAAGATAATAGTGTGATAAGTCCTCTCATTAGCATGTAAAATCACTTGCTCTCCAGTCTTAGAGTTACGCCCCATAACCAAATTCGCTTGACCTTTTTCATCTTGATTATGAACGATATTACTTAATACACTGTCTTGGAAGTAACGTCCACCTAGCCATTGCTCAACAAGCTTCTCATAGGTTTTTTCAGCAATACCAGTGGCATAACTATTATAAAAAATAAGACCAATTGCTCCTATCGGAGTCAACAATAATAAACTGTTGAACCAGTCCGCTCCTATTAAAGGTTTGAGGGTATGATAACTTAAAACAATACCTGTCTGACTTCCATTTGGTATTGACCAAGGCATATATTTGAGATAATTATCTGCCACATCATACATACGATTGATGAGGGATAAGATAAAATTATTGATTGTTAGTACATATAATCCAGAAGATATAAGTACTGCTGCTAGTGCTGCTCTTATGGCATACTTACCAATAATCTTCTTTCGTTCTGCTCGTTTTAAGGTGTCGTATTTTTCAAATAACACGAAAATTTGACGACTTGTAACATTAGTGTGCCATACCCCAATGTATAAAACTAAAGCCATATTAACGAACAAAAATAAAAATAAAGATATAAATACCCAATTAGGCAAACGCCATCTAAAGATAAACATAATAATATTGAAAGCAAATAATCCAAAAGATATATGATATACCCAATCGATATATTTTCGCCAACAATAAAGTAAGATATCTATTGTTCGCTTACCATTCGTATAATAACGATTAAAAAATAATTTCAAGATTTTTCGCATAAAGCACCTCTCTAGTAAGCAAACATTTTTTTCAAGAATTCCATAAATACAACAATAGCAATCGGACTTATTATTCCAAGTCTAATGAATAGGTTACGTCGTGGTAAACTTGTTGTTTTCTTACCTTCTGTAATCAACCATTGATAGTGATATATATACCCCTGTATAAAACCATATGCAGGCAATATTCCAACTGCTAGAATTTCTATTAAGGTAAAGACTTCTACGAAACTAATCATAGAGAAGTCACCACTATGTACGCCTCCCTTTGATATCATTGCAAGTCCATAGATGATGAATATGGGGACAAATGTAACGATATATAAGAATAAAATTGATTTTAAGGCAAAACTTACTCCCATGATTTGCTTCTCTGGATTATTGATAGATTTCGCATAACTCCACCTACCAATACCGATAAAAACCAAGGTAATAGGTAATACATACCGAATAAAGACTATCAGATAATAGACAATAGCATTGATATTATGATGGTTCATGTTCCCTCCTTGTTTTGTTTCTCTGTTTCGAACGTAAACAAAAAGTTCCCATTTCAGAGGGAACTATATTTGACTCAACTAGTAAAAAAACTTGATAAGATTTTACTGTTCACTCGTTTTGGATAGAAACTATTGAAACGTGATTTGATACGAAACAGACATTTTTTCTCTTCCATATTCTGTGAATTAATGCTCACTTCTTCAGTTTTTTTGGCCACTCGACGCCCTCTGCTATTTGCGTCTACCCAGCGATAATGAGCATCTAGTATAACAACTGAAATTTCATCTCCTTGCTTAAAAGGAACCCGATTTAAGGAGCCTGAGTCCTTCATTTTAATTTTGATACCTGGAAAGTCAACCAACTCTACTGTATGTAGACTCTGTGGATCAAAACTGATAAATCGCACTTTAAACAATCGTCCTATGACTTTCTTATTATCAATCATCTCAATCAAAGCATCTTGAGGTGCTTCTTCGAGAACTTTCATATCCCCTTCGATACGAATATAGTCATGGATAATGTGACGTTCTCTTTGATTTGGACTTGGCTTTTGGGTATTAGCTCCAGTGATTTTTAATTCCACCCTATCAAAAACTGATACTACTTCGTCTAGGTTAACAAAAGAAGAATCACACTCATAACTTACCCTATGTTTAGGAATGAATACCGTTTGTAATTTTTTGGTTATTACCATGATACCTGCATTGCTACCATTGTTAATAACGGCTGATACAATACCTTCATGAGTACGCTCTAAGATATTTTTTCTATCTCGATTACGTGAAGAGTTATCTTTACTCTTTTCAATTTGCTGAAGAAGTTGATAATTAGTTAACCACTCAGCTAACTCAATACTACCTTCAACAACATAGTTTGATGGGTTATTGATTGTGAGTTTATAATTGTCGATAGTTTGGATATGGATGTCAGTTAATTTACAAGGAAAAATCCGTCCAACCATTTTAAAGAAATCTTTTGGCTGACGGAAGCCAGATTCAGTTTGTTTAATATAAACAGCTGTTCCAGCAAGTTCTCCATTTTGGATACGCCCTACTAACATATCACAAAAAGCTACACCTTCACCGATAGGGCGACCATTTCTATTTCTAGGTATAAATGGCTGTGTTTCAAGTACATTCTCTACCACAACTGATACAACCTTATTAGTTGCTTGTTCTAACAAATACTCATCTTCAGTATTTCCGAGATCAATATATGGGAGTGTGTAGTTTCGAATGATATCTGAAACTTCTTCTGGAACACATTCAATTTCTGGTTGCTCAAACCATTGATCTTGTTCATCTTTCCTATCTGCAACAACCAATGTTTTAAATTTTTGCTCCCCTAAACTAGCATAATGGACGTTTTCATAACCGTCCTCTCTTATAAGTTTAAGTGCTTTCATATTTTTCTCCTTTAATGTCTTTTTTGACATTAAAAGCATAACAAAAAAGGTCACTACCTGTAAGATAGTGACCCCCCTTGACTTTTGTTAATTCATTGCGATAAGAAGCCCGACACACAAGACTACAATTGGTGTAATTAAGGCGAAAATTGAAAAGATTTTCTTGGCAATACCGATGACAACGTATAAGAAACTCGCTAATGTAAGTAATAGAACCAAGATCATAAACATAATTCTCACCCTTTCTACTGGCTCTTTATTAATTATTATATAGATTTTTGATATCAATGCAAGGCTAGAGAGCCCCAAAATATTAGAATAAAATCGATAAATCCTATTACATGAGTCAATAGTTAGTTTCAAACCTTAAAAATGGAATATTCATTGTTATCACTTCTTTAAAAGTTCAAAACAGGCATTAATAAGATAAATTCTAATCGACATATATTCTTTAATTGTAATAGACATAAACTACTTTTGGAAAATACATTCACATGTGGTTTATATAAAAGTTTGTGAATGATAATCAAGGGGTCATGGATTATTCGTTGGATTAGTATTAATATTTTTATAAGATAGCAAAATAGAACTTGAAATAATGAAATTACAGAGAAAATTTCAACTGAATTTATTTTTAAAATGATAAATTGTAAAATATAGTGCAACAAAAAACTCATAGCGTTTCATTGATGTAAACTGTAAGTAACCACACAAACAGAACCCGAGGAAAAACTATGAGCTGTTCCCAGCTTACCATAACCGACCGAATAAAGATAGAAACCTACCTAAAATTAGGTTTGAAACCTTGCCAAATTGCAAGTAAACTTGACGTCCATAAGTCTACCATTTCAAGAGAATTAAGACGATGCCAAAATGGTTATTCCGCAGTCTTAACACAGGAACAGTACAAACGTAGGGTTAAGCAAAAAGGTCAGAAGTCTTGTTTGACACCAAAGTTGAAAAAGGAAATTGAGAACAGTTTAAAATCCTCCTGATTGCCTGAACGGATTTATGGCCACTATCAGCTTGAACAAAAGCCAATGTAACTTTTAAAACCTTCACTTCAGACAGGGGAAAAGAGTTTGTCTGCTATCCTCTGGTAGAGAATTTAGGAATTTCTTTTTTCTTTGCGGACGCCTATTCATCCTAGCAGAAAGGAAGCAATGAAAACGCAAGTGGCTTACTAAGAGAATATTTCCCAAAGAAAACAGATTTAGCCGCTATCTCTGATGATGCTTTGAACAAGGCCTTATATGATATCAATCACAGACCACGAAAATGTTTAGCTTATTGAACTGCTTATGAAGCTCTAGAGGATGAGTTCAAGTAAGTGTTGCACTTATTCTTCCAATTTATCATTACTAAAAACTTCGTCATAAATAAACTATTTAAATTTCTAACTTTTTGGGGTCAGTATACTAGCAACAGAGAGAGTTTTCTTACTCCTTGTTGGTATGGAAAATTCTGGCATGGCCGTATAACACTTTTCCATTGGTTAGGACACTTCATACTGGTTTTGAATGAGATTCTCTTCTTTTTTGCAAACCTCTCCTGGTATGAAGATTACAACCGTTTACGACGAATACGAGCTATCAAACCTCAAAAAAACAGTTTAAAAGATTCTCACTTAATCAGAGAAACGACCTTGTTTCACTCGAATTGACAAATTGAGGATAAAGATTTTTCTCGTTTCATATTTTTATTTCTCTCTGTCCGATTTTCGTAATAATCGAAAAAATGACCAACTTATACTTACATTTTCGTTGTTTTTCCAATAAAAGCAAAAGTAAAAAGATTACTAAATAAATAGCAATCTTTTTTCATGTTAATTACGATAAAATGGATAATTTTCTGCATCCTCACTTTGACCAATAACAAGATGGTCTGAATCGCCATTACTAGTTCCAGGAATAGCCCAAAAAGCTGCGCTATCAATATCAGAAGCAATTGTTCCTGAAAAATTTCCATTATTTAAATGTACAGAATAGAGATGATAAGTATAACCACTCCCATTTTGTACTGTGCCATCTGGTGAAATTGTGACAAATTCTCCTCGAGAGTTTGTCCAAGTACCAGCGATTGAACTATAATCACCTGAACTTAGTTGCTTCCCATTAAACGATGATGATGATTGTGTTTCTTCTCCTGTTTTTTCTTTTGTAGGCTCAGCAACTCCTCCTGAAGATAAGACCGTTTCATCAGTGTATTTAGTTGGAGAATCTTTGGCAACAGAAGACTCACTAACCTCAACTGTTTCATCTTTTGTGTCTTCATTTTTTACATGCGGGTTTGAATTTTTCTTATCGTTCTTAGTAGATTTACTTGAGCTTATAGATGATTTCTTAACAATTTTAGTTTGGCTGCTACTTGTACTAACACGTGCAGATTCATGGCTGTTAAACTTAGTCACAAGGAAGATGGCAAGAATAACAATAATGAGAGCCAAGAATGAACCAATAAGCTTACTTGTAGTTTTCATAATTTATGTTCCTTTTAATAAATTTTTTACGTTGTAAATATAACATTTTTATTTCTATATTTCAATACCGTTACATAAAATAATATAGAAATATTTTTCTGCCATCTTCTAAAATTGGATAGCCTTTAAAACTTAGTTAATCGCAATATAACGACGAGCACCTGAATATGATAAGTAAGAAATCCAATAGTGACCATCTGCCTGAATAAGGGTATCATAATTTACTGTATTTCCAGCATCATAATATGCCAACTCAGGTGCAGAAATCTTTGGTTCTGCTTTGATACTTGCATGGCCTTTGAAAGTATAAACACCACTATTAGGAATTGATGGTTTAGAAGGATTAGATGTAGTTGAAGCACTTTCTACAGTTGTCGTTGTCCCACCTACACCAATTTGTTTACCACTATCAGTAACATAATAGAGATGGATAAGATATTCTCCTCTGTCATTCTTATGATCACTGATTTTTACAGAAGTCTTATAGGTACCATCAGATTGTTTAACAGCTTTATACCATTTCAAATCATCTTGCCCATTTTTTGCTGACCAGATTGGAACTTGAACTTCTTTTAGTCCAACATTACTTGAAACATTTGAAATCACAACATCAAAGGTACCTGACTGGTCATTCTTATTTAAAACATTAATGGTTCCTTTAACCTCTGGTTTTACCTCCGTTGAAAGTTTTTGTACTGGAATATAGCGACGGTTTCCTGCATATGATAGATAAGAAATCCAGACATAACCGTCTGCTTGGAGTGTTTTATCATAATTGACAGTATTTCCTGCTTCATAATAGGCAAGTTCTGGGGCAGACATTTTTGGTTCAGCTTTAATGCTTACTCTCTCTGTAAATTGATAAAATCCTGAAGAAGCTAAATTACTTCCTGTATTATCTGTTGGTGTTGGAGTATCAGGGATACTTGTATTGCTACTTTTTAAATCTTTAAAGTGGATGTAACCAGTGAATGAATTTTTGGGAACCACACGACTATGATAACGGAACCGATAGGTTGACCCATAGTTATACTCCTCGATTTCTACATTATCACCTTTGACGGCTGACACCCAAGCAACGTGACCATAAAGACCATCGTCCAAATATGCTACAGAGCCTCTAGTAGGAATATTATCAACTCTATATCCCATACTTCTTGCATTTCCACCCCATTGTCTAGCATGACCTAAACCTCTAGGTGTATCCAATTTATTAACTTGGTAGAGTCTATTAGCAACAAAGGAAGTACAATAAGCAGTTGCATAACCCCAGCTATCCCATTCCTCCGGATTATTACGCCAAGCCACTGGATAGTCATCACCGATTCTAGAATTATTAGACAAAGGTCGTCTAATATTTCCAACACTAAATAACCTCGAATAACCAGTGCTTGGTGTTGATGAGTTATTATCTGTTATAATTTCAGGAACTTTTGGTTCAGAAATTTTCTCTGTTACAGTTGCTTTTTCAGTCTCCTTATCTTCATGTACCTCCGACTCAATTTTTTTATTTGGCTCATTTGGAATGTTTGGAGTAGTAACTTTTTTATCAGATACCTTATCAGTATTTGTCGCTACGTTAACCTTTTCTTCTACTGTTGATATTGGTTCTGAAGTATTTTCAACTTTGTGAGTTTCATCCGCAGTAACTGTTTCAACATGCTTAGAGCTCTCACTTGTCTTTTCTGGTGTCACAGCACTTGAGGGTGCTTCTGCAGGTGCCAAACTTTCCTTTGGAACTGAAACAGTAGCTTCAGAAAGAACAATCTCAGCGTTTGAAGAAGTTACTTTATCTGATACAACTCCATTATCGCTAGTAATATTTGTAGTTGATTCAGAAACAGCCACTTTCTCATCAGCATGAGCAGTCTGTACACCAGAAAGTAGGAAAACCCCTAAAAGCACAGAAGCAGCACCAAAAGAATACTTACGAATTGAGAAACGTTGAGCAACTTGATAAAAACTAAATTTCATAATAATATCTCCTAGTCTTTTTCATAACTCTCTCCTATGCAAAAAAGTATAGCACGACTATGACTATCAAATTAATATAAATCGCAAAAAGTCTAAAAATTGTCACTATTACAAATTTATTATATTTATTCACACAAAATATAAATATTTCTTTCATTGAGATTAGAAAGTCAGTTTTTTGGAAACTTTGCAAGTATTCTGGATATATATATATATATTTAAATAAACAAATATAGGATCAGGTACTTGTTTTCAAAGGACAAAAAAAGATGCGGTTCAATCAAACCACATCTTCTATTTTTAGTGTCTGTTTAAAACGATAGTCTTTAGATTGTGTTGACAAAGAACAATTAGGGTACTTCCCTAAAATCTCTCGAACAGTGGACAGACCTATACCACGTCCTTCTCCTTTACTTGAGCGACCAAGTTTAAAGATACCGACTGTATTGATAGATTCTTGAGCAATGGTATTCTCTACTATTACTACCTTTGTCTCTCCACTGATAAGAGCAATGTTTACTTCTTTAGTACTGCTATCCAGACTAGCTTCAATAGCATTATCCAAAAAAATGGACAGCACTGTTATGAAATCCAACAATTCCATCCTCGATACTTCAAAGATATCACTGACCTCAAGGTGAATGGTAATGGACTGACCTTGTGCTTCCAAGATTTTACTAGCCAAGACACCTTTAACAGCTTCATCTTTAATATTAATCAAGTTGGCAATTTCGTACTGTTTTCCCTCAATCTGAGTCTTTGTTTTTTCAAGAATGTTATCGTAGATATCGGAAATAATAGCCATATCCTTGGAGTCAATGCCGTATTTTATACTAGACAAAACATTTAGGTAATCGTGCCTGAAGCGACGAAGATCCGTATAGAGTTGTTCGATTTGTTGACTATAATGAGCCAAATCACTCATTTGCTTATCTTTTTGGAGAAGGACTTCTTCTTTGAGTCTTTCGCTGAAGGTCGCATTGATATAAACAAGGGTCGCAAGAAAGAGTAAAGCATAGGTCACCACCAGGTAAACATGCCAATCTCTTCCTCCAGGGCTCTGTTGCACAAAAAAGGTAATATATTGGAGAAGCGGGGCATAAGATAACATTGATATATCTATAAGCAATAAAAAGTACTTTGAAAATGACTTTCTAAAACCATAGTTCAACGCTTTGAAATTCACTTTTAAGGTCTTAATGATTAACCAAAATACGGGAAAGACCAACAACCCAATGACAAGATTTAAATGAAAATGGTTAAGTACAATCAGATAATGACGATTGATAACTAAGGCAATCCCATAAATAATAAGATTGTGAACAAGACTTTCTATGACGATTGGAAACAAGCCATAGAAAATATCTAATAACCTATTGCCATAACGATTTCTGTAGAGGGAATAAACAACCAAGAAGGCATGCCCTAAAACATAGGATAGAGCTGGAGAAAGCACAAATAAAAATCGGATAATCAAGGGGATGATGATATACCATCTTAGCTTTATCTTCTCGGAGGTAATGTATTGATAAATGAGAATAAAGAGGATAATCTCCACTAAAAAGTCGAGATTATCCAACACAAAATTGATTGCTATCATAGGCTAATTCTCTCAAGCAATTTCTTTAGTTTCAACTTTGAAACATAACAGATACCACCATTTTCAAAATAGACCGTCCCCGTACTTTTATCTAATTTGGTGATATTTTCTGGATTGATAAGGAAAGATTTGTGGCATTTAAACAGTCTAGGGTCACTCTTTTCAATTTGAGAGAGACTGCCATAAAACTCAATCTGCTCCTCTTTAGTATAAAGGATAACCTTGTGAACGATATCTGACGTCTCAAAGTACAAGATATCATGAAAGGGAACCTGAATAACGGTCTTAACATTCTCAATCCGAAAAGCATCTTCTGGACTCTGACTCTGTATCTTCTTGCAGGTTAATAAGATAATACTTTCCACACGCTTTTGAAAATCCTCTCCCTCCAAAGACTTATCAATAAAGTCTAGAGCTGCCAGTTGGTATTGAAAAGTCAAGGGCAGATACTCTGAATGGGTCGTGAAGAAAACAATATTGGCATAGGGATCATTCTTGCGAATCTGCTTAGCCACTTCCAAACCTTTTTTAGTATCATCTTTAATTTGAATGTCCAAGAAAAAGAGCTGATGAGATCCTCTCTCGGCAATAGACTCTAACAGTTGATTAGGTTTGTCAAAAACCTCAAAGTCCCCTACTTTAATGTTATTTTTCTTAAGAATCGTATGAATAACCTCTTCAATACGATTTTGTTGGATAATATGATCCTCTAAAACATAGATGTTAAGCATACCTTAACTCCTTCAGAATTGTAATAAAAATCACTATAGGTAGATATCTCTACTCCATAAAAAATTTAATCTTACTCCATCTAAAATGAGAGATATCTGTCTTTTAATTTATTTTACAAAAATATTACATTTTTAACAAGAGAACATATCATTAAAATGATAATATTTTTTCCTTCACCCCACCAAAAAACACCACCCTCAAAAGAGTGTGATGTTACAACTCTTAAGAAATATCCACATAGCGTCTTGCACCACTATAGGTTACATAAGACAACCAGGTGTGGTCATCAGCTGTTAGGACCTTGTCATAGTTTACTGACTTACCAGCATCGTAGTAGCTAACATCTGGGTTGGCTACCAAAGGTTGAGTCTTAATACCAGTACGATCTGTAAAGGTATATGAACCTAAAGATGGAAGGTTGTGGCGGGTTGCATTTTGTACTGGAACAGTTGTACTAGTGCCTCCGATACCTATCATCTTACCGTCTTGAACATAATAGAGATGGACAATGTATTCGCCCGCTTCAGCCCTATGGTCTCTAACATTGATGCGAACCTTGTAGCTACCATCACTTTGTCTGTCAGCTTGGTACCAAACTTTCCTTGGGAATTGAAACAGTAGCTTCAGAAAGAACAATCTCAGCATTTGAAGAAGTTACTTTATCTGATACAACTCCATTATCACTAGTAATACTTGTAGTTGATTCAGAAACAGCCACTTTCTCATCAGCATGAGCAGTCTGTACACCAGAAAGTAGGAAAAAACCTAAAATCACAGAAGCAGCACCAAAAGAATACATACGAATTGAGAAACGTTGAGCAACTTGATAAAAACTATATTTCATAATAATATCTCCTAGTCTTTTTCATAACTCTTCCCTATGCAGAAGAGTTCAACATGACTATATCTATCAAATTGTTATAAATCATAAATAGTTAAAAAATTGTCATTACTAGCAATTTATCATATTTTATTCGCATATAATACACATAGTATTATCATCAGATTAGAAAATTGTTTTTCCGAAATTTTCTATTATTCTAAACATATATGTTTTTTACAAAACCAATATCGGGGTAGATATTTGTTACAAAGGACAACAAAAAGATATGGTTCAATCAAACCACATCTCCTATTTTTAGCATCTATTTAAAACAATAATATTTAGATTATATTGATAATGAAGAATTAAGGTACTTCCCTTAATTCTCTTGAACAGGCGACAAACCAATACTATGTTCCTCCCTTACTTTAGTAACCAAATTTCAAAATATGAACAAAAAAGAGGCAATAGCCCCTTCCTCTTAGTGTCCAAACGCTTACGCTGATTATTATTGTAGCATAAAACATTCTATAGTCAATGTTAGGAATTACTTGTGGCTGTACCATCTAAATAGTTAATGTTAGCATTCTTTGAAACATTCTGAAGTGTGACCGAACTCACATTTCCATCACTCGTTGCTAATCCTGCTTCTGATAGTTCAACTCCATATTGTGTCCCATTTTCATCAAAGGATGTCCAGTAAAGCGTTACAGTCCTAGGTACTAACTCATTGTCAGTATAGTTTGCAACAACACAATAATCTAAGTACATATTTTGGTTTTTCTTCAACCATTTGGCTAGTGCATTTTCGTAGTATAGCATACCGTTTGGATTATTAGCATCCGTTTTACTATCAGACATCGTTCCAGCATTCAAATAGCGTGTCATTGGCACTAGATTCTTGATTTCAGAATTTAATCCAGAAAACTGATAACCAATAAGATGCCCACGATTCATCAGATAAGCTTTTTTGACTTTTCCGTGCTCATCTTCGTACTTAAAACGATAGTTATGCCAGCCGACTGGATCAACATTAATTTTACTTTCCCTATCATCTTGTGGCTTATCTGAATACTTTAGTCTGATGTGACCATATGTTGCTCTATCAAGGCTATCCAAATCTCCATTTACCATTAGCTTATGGTTTTCGAAAAGCAATGGAGTATAACTGAAAGTATCTGATTTTACTCCATTGTTTTCAGAAGAAGTGGTCCCGGTTTCCGACGATTCTGACTTGGGAATAAATTTCCCAAATAATTTTCCGACATCACTTGAATTGGCATGCTCTCCTTTACTAATAACATTAAAGCCACTAGATAAAATACCAGGTACATTAATTCCTTGGGACATACCATATCCAGCTATACAAAACATAACAACAATAGCTATCGGTATCCAAATCAGACTGCCAAGACAACCTCTTTTTTCATTGTTTTTTCTAAGCATAAGACCTCCATAATTCTCTATAAATTCATTATAGACTTAGGAGTCACTATTCGTAACCCAGTGACATAAAAAAGGCCTTAAGTGGCCTTCTAACTAATCTGGAGATAAGTTCATACTATCAATCAATAAATCTTATAAGGTGATTCTTATCTAAACTATATCCTTGAATTTCAGCAACTTTCTTAATATCACCTGTCTCTTTATAAACAATAGAGGCGTGGCTGTCTTTTAAAATACTAGGAGTGATTACCTTACCATAAGCATGTCCAATGTTCTTTGCTAGATGACCTATTGTATTTCTCCCCATAGGCTTTTTCAACATGGTTAAAAATAATGACGGTATAGAAGGGTCTAAGTCCCAGCGTCCACGTCGTTCCTTAACAAATGGAGCTATGTAAGGAATGGTGAAAGGAAGAAAACGGATAAACTGTTTCTCGTTGTTCCTAACAACCCAAATTCCTTTTTTACGCAGATCAATATCCCTAACTGTCAAGTTAACAACTTCTTGAGTACTTGCTCCAGTACCAATTATGATCGCAAATATAGCAATATTTCGCTCTTTCTCCTTTTCCCAATTATCAGCTTTTTTCTGAGTTGGTAGAGTTGTAACATAACTGTTTGCCATGAAATCAAGTAGCCCTTCAAGCTCTTGCTGCGTATACAAAATAGTCTTCTTCTTTGATTTGGAATATATTATGTTGTGGTAACTCTCTTTATAAACTATCTTCCATTCATTAAACACGTTACGATAAAACAACGGCATACCTCTCTCAATTGTAAAAGAGGTATTCGTAAGATAATTCCAAAATCCTGCTAAAGTATAGAGAATAAATCTTTTTCCCGCTGGCTTCAGACGTAAATTTGCCAAATATTTTTGAACAAATTCTCGTGGTAATTTTTCTAAGTCTGTCAATGATAATGAGACACCCTCTTTATCAATCGTAATTGCATAGCTATTTAAAAATTTCTGAATCACAGACAAACGTTCAACCATTTTGGGAGAAGGTTCTTCAACATCTACTTGAAGGTAAGCCATATACTCGTCTATTAGTTCTGGCAATTGCCTTCTAAGTGCTAGATATTTATCTTTCTGTTTTGACATGATTCCCCTCCTCTCAACACTGATAGCAATTAACTACAAGTTTACTACTTATATTTTTAGACCTATTATATCATACAAAAATGTATGTTTTTTTAAGATTTAACTAGTATAAATAATCTCTAAAACAAAATAGCGATACACGATGTATCGCTATTATATGTATAATCTATTTACGAAAACATATCTGACGTTATATTTTAAAATAACTCAGTACCTCAGCTAAAAGTTGTTCTCTCGTCTCTTCAAAATGACTTTCAGACAGTGATTCCAATCCTTTCTCACTAAGTTCAGACAGTTTCTCTTGTAACAGATTCTCTGCTAAATGTTTAATATTTACCTTATTGTCTTCATCTGCCGTCTTAGAGAGTTCCATTTTAATAGCTGATTTAACTGCTACTACTACTAGTCTTAAACGGTCTTTGTCATCAGTTCCATTTTCATAATTTGGCTCAGACCAGTCTGGAACATTTGATGAGCGATTATCTTTATTAGTTGGATGCTTATCTCTCAAGTCTGAAAGTTTTGTATATCCTGCTACTTCCCATTTATTAAGCAAGGTTCTTGTCCAACCAAAAGTACGGTTTCCGTCACTTCCTGTTCGTTCCAATGCCTCAATGACAAGTTCATGATCCATTGTTTCAAGCCAATGTTTTAGTTGATTTTTATTATTGTAGTTGTCTGCTTTACTTCCTTTAGGAAAGATTGTGTAGAACTTTTCCATCACGATAGCCATCTTACGCTTGATGTCCAATTCCTTCTTCTTCTCGAAAGTTATGACTTTATCATTTGTGGCAACAATACGTCTCAAATCATCATCGAATGGCTTAAATCTAAAAATATAATGGGTAATAGATTTCCCCTTTTTGATTCGCTCTACTGTTAAATCCTGTATGACAGGAAGGCCATGCTCATCAACTAATAGCGTATTAATTTCATCCAGTGCTTGCTGCAGCTTAGTCCCCTTTGAACGAAGTAAACTAGGACTATCCAAAATCAAAACTTCTTGTTCAAGCTCTTCAGCTGTATCTTTTACAAACCCAGTTTTACGCCAGTCCGCTAAATGCCTAAATAATCGTTTAGAATACTTACTCTTCAATAAGTTATGGTAATCACGCCCATACTGAATATACTTAGCTTTTTTACCCCACTCAGGGTTATTGAAAAGGTCTTTAACTGTACGCTTGACCTCTACTTTTACTTTTGTTCCATCTTCTGTAGTAACTTCTTCATACTCAGTGTATTCCGCATCAGACAAGTGGATTTTAATGAGTTTATTTTCATGGTCTACTCTAAAGGTCTTGAATAGTGGAATAGAGGTGTAAGAGACTACCTTACCATCGACAACTTTTTCGGGATGTCGATATACAATTTTAGTCATTCTTTCCTCTAGTTCCTCAACTGTAGTTTCAAATCGTTTCCCAGTCCTAGGAACAATCTTTTGCTCCCTAGAACTGAAAAAAGTATTTCCTGCTAGCATTGCTAGACTCGAATAAGAAAATATTGCTGCTTCATTTTCGTCATAAACATCTCGCAACTCACCAAATATAGAGTAAATCATATTTTCTTGAAGAGGCGAAAGGTCTCCAAGTTGGAACATTTGGGTAAACTTATTATCATACTTGATGATCTCTCTGAACTCTCTATTCTCTACCAAATGCTTCTACCTCTCTTAGTTCATTCATCATACATATTGGTTGTATTTTAAATAAAAGTAATTATTTTACTATAACCTAATTGCTTACTGCAATATGTGACAGGGTATAAACATATTAATTTACAGCCCTTTTGTATGACATTATACCACTAATTTTCTGATTTTCATAGTTATTTTTAAAATTTACAACCATTTTGTAGGATATACATACCATTTTATATGAAATCCATGCACTTTCGTAGACTTAACATACAACTTTATAGGACATACCTACCGTTTTGTAGGACACACCTACCATTTTATATGAGATACATACACTTTTGTAGACTTAACATGCAACTTTGTGTGACTTTCATGCAAAGTTATAGGATATACCTACCATTTTGTAGGATATACATACAGTTTTATAGGATAATGTTTAGCTAAACTCAATAACATCAAGGGTTTCAGGAGTTCTACTACTTAAACTATATTTAACTACTTAGTTACTATTCTTAACGACTTAATACTACTTAATACTATTTAAACTATTATTACTAAATATTCTTAATCGTAATTGAGACCATTAAATCATAATAAGTTCTTTAAAAAAAGCTACAAGTAATCTAAAAAAGAAAAAGTGTAGAAATACCTACACTTTTGTATGATAAAGAATAATTCATTCTATTTGAAACTCATTTCAGTTTCTACCAATGTATTAAACAACTCCTTTTGTTCTGGATCTAGAAGTTGATACATCTGGTCTAACATCTCAGTGAATAGCTTATCAGATCCACCACGTTTGGGATAATTCCCGTTTTCTCCTTTAAGGTCTTTTTTGTTTAAAACAGCTCTTAGTGCAGAAAAACGTGACATTGATAATTGTGTCATGTTGAGATTTGCACGCGATTTTTCTTCCGCTGTTTTAGCTGGCTCCAGTTTAGTGAGAATTTTGTTTTTTTCTTTTTTCTGAGTAACTGTGTTTACTTTTTTAGGAGAAACAACGGCTTTTTTTGGTTCTACACTTTCTTCAGTTAGATAGGCAATATCATGCTTTTCCTTAAGTTTATCAATTACTACTTCTTCAATCTCTTTCCCTTTAAAAAAGCGTTCAAATACTTCTTTAGCTGTTATGCGGTCATTTGATTCTACTGCTGCTAAAAGGTTATTATAATTTCTTTGTTGGATTGTATTAAGCTTCTTCGCCATTGTGTTCTCCAATCGTCTTAATTAGTTCATTCATAACATTTGTGATTTGTTTTTGAGGGATGCTATAACCTGTATTGGTAAATACATTTGCTTGATTAGCAATCATATCTTTGTATTGTTTATTATTAAACAAGTATTGTTCAAAAACTTTAGTATTATGCTCTTCAGCAATTTTCTCAAGTGTTGCTACTGCTTCCCTAGCTTTAACTTGTTTTATAGATTTTTTACTAAAACCAGACCCCTTATCAACTTGAGTTATAACGATTCCTGCTATAACAATATCAATTCCAAAGAATGAAAATCCTTCTTGAACAGCTTCAATATCTTCAATGGTATCTTTTACCCCTTCGATACCAAACTTATCTGGTGTTGTAGGAATAAGAACATAAACTTTTGAATTTGTAAAAAGGGTACTTGTTGTAGAAACACCGAAAAATGGAGGTGTGTCAAAGAGTACAAAATCATAGTAGTCATTGATATCTTGAACAACGTTTCTTAAACGAAAATCCCTATCTTTTAAACCAGATGCTTCACTCTCCCAGTTCTTCATTAGTTTACTACCTGGAAGTAAATCATATCCGTCGACTGGAATAATAGCATCAACTATGTCTACTTCTTTTTTTAGTACGGAATAGATTCCTTCTTGTTCGTCTTCATTCACTCCTGCTGCTGTAGTTAGATTGCACTGGCCGTCTAGGTCACCAGCACACGTTTTATATCCAGCATTTCCTAGAGCTTGAGCCAATAACAAACTTAACGTTGTTTTGGCTGCCCCTCCTTTTTCATCCATGACTACGATTGTTTTTGCAACCATATCTACTCCTTTCAATCCGATATACGATACACTATGTATAATAAAACGATACATATAATTAACTACTTAAAGTATACCATATAGAAATCTAATATCAAGTAGTATGTAAGATATATCGTAAACAATACAAGATAAACTATGTATAGTACATAGTGGATAACTCTATTTCCAAAATAGCTTATACATAGTGTATCGTTCACTATATGCTAGTCAAAAGAAATCATACTACATAGAATAAAATCTTGACTAGAGTGATATATAATACACGATACAATATATACCTAAAGGTAATACATTGAAGACGATGTACTGTTTTATTATATACTATGTATATTGTAGAGATAAATAGTTTACATAAAACCTGCTAGTTATCTCACGGACTAAGTATAATTTGTCAGGAGACATTACACTATATAATATACATAGTATATCTACATATAGTGTACTATAGAATCGTACACACTTAATAGTGTATCGTAGACGATATAAATATTATCAATGTACTATAGATAGATAAAAATGTATCGTATATATTTGAATTATTCGCATGTTCCATAGGTTGTATAATACCCGATACATTATGTATTGTAAAATATATATATTATATATATTTATAGTATATATTGGATAATCTACGATGTATTGTGAACGATACATAGAAAAACTATATATGACTATTATTCTATTCATCTTAAGACATTTGAGAAATTAGTAAAAGGTTTGGTTTGAATAGCCTACGATACAAGATACATAGTTTAATAATGTATCTTGTATATTCTAGTGAAGATTGCTCCCTATCTTATCATAGTCGAAAAAGCGATACATAATGTATTGTAGATAATATATATTCTATAGTTCTATAGTATATAGTGGATTATCCACTATGTATAGTGAACGATACATTTAAAAACTATATAACATTATTTTTATTCTATTCATCTTAAGGTAATTAAGAAATTAGTAAAAGGCTGATTCGAATAGCCCACGATATAAGATACATAGTTTAACATTGTATCTTGTATAAGCTTTACTAAGAAAGGGTTGTTTCTCTATTTTATTATGTCCATCAAACGATACATAGTGTGTAGTAAACTATGGGCTATGTATCATGTGCTATATATAATGTATTGAAAAATATAATTGAGAGCAGTATATAAAGTTATTATCCGAATAACGATAAACTTGTAATGTTAATTTCTCTTTGCTATACTAAAGACATAAATTGTTTAATTTATATCAATTCACCACACCTCTAACGGTGAATCTTTGGTCACGTGACTAGAGAAAAGAGGAAACATGGAGGAGGAGATGTCATTACTGGATCTGTCCCAGTGAAAAGCATACCATGTTTAATTGGGTTAAAAGGGAGCGTACTCGCTTTTAGCTATCAGTTAAGCCATCAGACAGAAAAAGGGGCTTAACGCTTTGAAACACGTACGAGATAATTTGCCTTGAGTTTTTGAAAGGCTACAACAAACGTTATTAGCAACTAAGCATAACGAGAAGTTTATCCTATGGTTTGCCATAGGCACGCGCATCCTTGTTTTTTGAGACAAGGCTTGCCGGCTTCTTTGTTATGCTTTTTTTGTTTTGAGTTTGGGTAGAAGGACAAAAAAGGAAGGCGACATCTCGATGTTTAGAGGCGAGGAACAGGTGTTCCCAAGTCTAAACTGTCAGTAGGCGGAGGAAAGGCTACGAATAGGTATTCGAGGCTTTCCAAGGTAACTTTACAACAACATTTTAAAGGAGAAAAAATGACTAAACTAATCACAATTGGAAATCAAGAATTAATTCGCGTAGGACGTGATTACCCTTGTCCTATTTGTGGAAAACCAGATTGGTGTCTGGTTTTTGCAGATCAGACTAAGGCAGTCTGTGCTAGAAAGATTGACCCAGACAAACCACAATTTGGTAGTGCTGGGACGATCTATGAATTGGACAAAAATAAAGCCAGAAAGGTGACTTTTGAACCAAGTTGGAAAAGTCAGCCCTTGGCAAGTATCTCAACACTTCACAAGGTGAACTCTCTTGTGATTGATGTGTTAGGATTGACTAAGGACCATGTCAAGCACTTAACAAGTGCAGAACGAGGTCTTTCTGTTGAGACTATTGCCTTACGTGGATATGCTTCATCGACAAAAGAGACACGGCAGAAGCAGGTTGATACTACAGTATCTCATCCTGCAACTATTTGGGAAAAGCTTTTTGTTGCAAATGGCCTTCCTAAAGATGCATGGCGTGGAGTTCCTGGCTTCTACTGGAACGAAAACGCAAAATGTCCTATTTTTGAATCAAAAGATGGAATCCTAATTCCATGTCGCAATTCATGGGGACAAATTGTAGGCTTTCAAGTACGTCTTGATAACGTTAGTTATCAAGCTAAAGTTAATGAAGGCTTTCAAGAGGGACGAAATGCACGTACTGCTAAGGTCTTCCAAAATGACGATGGGACCTTCAATTGGTATGTGTTTGCTAAAGGTTCATCACATGAACTAGCAAGTGGGACAACTAAGGAAACTAGTGTTAAGTTTTGTTCTGGACTTGAGTTGACTTTTAAAAAAGGACAAAAATATGTCTTTGTATCATCAGCATATAAGCCAGAGGGAACAAGTGCTAAGTCCTTTCCACATTTTGCTTATTCAGATGATATTTTAGAACTAGCACGCTTTTCTGATGAAGGTAAGGCTAAAGTCAATCTTATGAGTAAGGTTGATAACCTTCTAGTTACTGAAGGTCTGCTTAAAGGGGATATCACCGCATCGGTTGCGAAAAACACTCGTCTCTCACAACTGGGTAGCATCTGTGTTATTTCTATGGCAGGAGTAGCAGCATGGCGTCCTATCTCGGACTTTATCGGAAAGACTGAACTCAAAAAGGTTAAACCAATTTATCTTGCATTTGACCAAGACTTTGAGGATAATGACTCGGTATTTGAACGTATGTATGACATGGTTAAAGATCTAGTCACTAAGCAGTCTTGTACAGTTCGTGCTCTAATCTGGCCTCACGAAAAGGGAATCGATGATTTTCTTTTAAAAGCTTCCCCAGAAGAAAAAATTAGATTTAAGACCTATAACCTGTAGCAAAAAGGGTTATGGTATAATGGAGAAAAAATATGGAGAAGTATAAGCTTGTGACAGATATCAATAAAGTAGAGCGACTGATCTCTGAAATCAACACCATTCATAAAAAGTACTCAGAAGAGTATTTTGAAAGTGGTAAACTTGCTAAAGTTAATCTTAAGCACACTTTTGTTAAGGTGCCAGTTGATGAGATTCTAAAATATCGTTTGAATCTGCACGAGTCAATCAACGATTATTTGATGGTAGCAGATGTCAGCGATATTAGTTACTTCTATCGAGTGAAAACATCTGAATCTATTTTAGATAAGATTGAGCATTTTACTAAAAGACCCGAAGGGTATCCAGTAAATTCAGTTTTAAATGATATTTTTGGAGCACGTGTCATTTTGCCAACATCTGTCATTACTGAAGTGGTGAATCGTTTAGATGATTGGAAGGAAGAATACGGTCTTAAAAATTGGTATTTAAAGGATACAGAAGACTACACTGGTATCTATGTCTATTTCAAAAACGGAAGTAATTTTTCTTATCCTTGGGAATTACAAATCTGGGATAAGAATGATATTTCTCGAAATATAGAGAGTCACAAACGCCATAAACGAGATTTCGCAAGGAAACTTGATAACAATAATTAGGTTTCCTTTTTTTACGCGATAAATAGCACATCATAATATGTATAGTGCATAGTGTATCGTACATAATACATATAAGAGAAAGAGGAAGGTATTAGCTTTGAGCTAACCTTCCTTTTTGCTATGAAGGAGAAAAAACAATGACCAATTTACTAACAGTAGCACAAAAAACTGCTAAAAAAGTCACTTTTCCCAAGATAAAAGAGACTGATAAAGCTTGCGATATCGTGAGAAAGTTTTGTACTTATTATGCGAATATTCGCAGATATCACTGTCAGGAACTTTTATCTCAAGAAGTCGGAGCACTAGCAGTAGAGGTATTCGGACAGGAAAATGTCTATACAGCCTACAAAGTCAAAGACATTATGGCTGATATTGAAACCATTGGTTATGATCAAGCTCATTTTTCGAATAAACTAAAAAGACTGTTCGAGGGTATGAATTTGAGAGATGAAGAAAATAAAGAACACCTCTTTGGTGAACAGATTCTTCTCACACTACATGGAAGTAGATTACCTGCTACTAAAAGTGCAGAAGATACCAAACGAACCTTGTATCTTCTCATTATTGACGATTCAAAGGTTAGAGTACCGTTGAAGAAAAACCTAAATTTTTGGAGAGAGAGTAGCTCTCAAACGAGGTATGGACTAGTATCTTTTAGCTTTCTTGAATTGATGTCTATCCATAGTGAAGGTATCTACAAGGAATGTAGTTATTATGGAAATATCCAAAAAATAGCTAACGTCCTTAAAAGAGAGTATGAAGATGCACTTGCAGCCAACCTCAATGCACAATATGTTAATCAGTCAACTAAGACGATAGCTAGTGTGCGTGAGGATAAAATCTTTCAAGATTATGAAATGAACAGTAACACGTCATTTCTTGATTTAGGGTTTTCGAAAGTTGAAGTTGATACTGAGCGTTATCGAGGTAGTGATTTTAACAAGGAGAAATTCAAGGTTCTAGAGAAGGAATGGGAGAAGTTGTGTAATCACTTACCTCATTCGGCTGTAGAGCCAGAACTCAAATTCCGAAAGCTAGGAAAACATAAAGCAAGCGGACTTTATGTGCCTGGATTAAATATCATGGCAGTTGATGTAAGAGATTCCTCATCATTCATACATGAGTATGGACATTATTTAGACTATACGTATGATAAAGCTGGGATCATTAGTTCTACATCACATAGCTTTAAAGATATTCGTCATATCTACAAGGCTAGCTTGCTGAAGTTAATTCAAATAGCTGAGGAAACCAGAACGGACTTAGCTCAAGCTGTTCACATTAAGAAGAAGTTGGACTATTATTTGACACCAACCGAGGTGTTTGCACGTGGCTTTGAATGGTGGGTTTTTGAAACTTATACCAAGGATTCAGAATTGCTATCTGATGAAGCAACTTACTATACTCGATTAGAGTATAGGGCTTTAAGGCAATGTCGACACCTTTTGTTTGCATTTTTTGATACGTTCTTTGAGAACTATCGTGCTATGCAACCAATTTATAAGGTCGAGAAGGTGCCAAAAGCATTAGTAGCTTGTCGAAAGCCACATGATGATAAACCAACGACTGAAGGAGAGCAGTTAAGCTTGTTTGAGTTCTGAGAGGAGAAAAACAATGATTACTTACATTAAACAGGCTTTTAAAAAAGCTATCGATAACAATATCCAAGATATTACCTTCTTCCCACATGGTGAAGAATACGAGGTAGCATTTAGAAAAGCTGGTGTCAAACAGGTCTATGACCACATTTCATCAGAAGATGCGGATGTTCTATTTAATCATATAAAAGTTATGGCTGATATGATTGTAATCGAAAAACGGCGTGGGCAACTAGGTACTTGTGACTATCCGTTGGATGATGGTAGAGTTATCACCATCAAGATATCAACGGTAGGCGATTTTCGAGGTCTAGAAACGATGGCTATACGACTATTAGATTGTATCAATGGGGATGAGCATCGAGTTTCTTTGCGTGACTTTGATTTTGATAGTAGCTTGGAAAACGTACTTGAACAAGTACGCATTCCGGGCTTACACGTCATTACTGGTTGTCCAGGTGTTGGTAAAACGACTTTAGCCTACTTGATACTTGCTGAAGCTTTTAAAGAAGGGCAAGTAATGACAATTGAAAGACATGTCGAAATTAAGGATGTATCTTTTGGCCAGCTACAAGTCAATGAGGTTAACCGTATGGACTATGATGCTCTGGTCACTTTAGTCCCACGCTTTAATCCTAATGTCTTGTTTATCGGTGAAGCTAATACACAAGAAGAAGTAGAAGCAGTACTTAAGGCTGTTGCTGCAGGATTAAGTGTCGTTACAACAGCCTATCAAGATGACTTTTTAATCCCACATGATGTTTTAGAAATGAAACAAGGACAAGATGGGAAACGAAACGTAGCTTTAGTTAAATAAAAGAGGAGAAAAACAATGACAGATAAAATTAAGATTGATGCTTTTGACCGCTTCATGGCAGTAAGCCATTTTGATGATGAAATGGCAGAAGCTCACACCCCGACTGAGGATGCTATTCATAATTGGATAGTTGATCATCAAGAGGATGATGAGCTGATTTCTGGAATCCTCACACACCTTGATCGTACGATTAAGAATGCTATGCGTTACTGCATCAGAAAAGCCAGTAAATCTGACTATAAAAATGGTCAAGGGGCCATGGTTGATGATGATACGGTCTTTTCTTGGGTTAAGGAGTATTTTACTGCGGAAGAAGTAGAAATAGGTTCTGTTTTTGGTAGGATGTCTACTGGTAGTAAGAAACCAACAAAAAATCCAAAAAAGAAGAGCCAAACTAAAAAGAAAACCCCTAAAGTTGAGACTAAATCAGTAGTAGGTAAAATGACTACTGGTAGCAAAGAATCAACCAAGAAGCCTAAAAAGAAACAGACTAAAAAGACCCCAAAAACAAAGAAAATGCCTAAAGAGGTTGGGGAACAGTTAGATCTTTTTTCAGATTTATCTATTGAAGAAGGGGAATTTTAACAACAAGGAAATAAAAAATGGTCCTAGGGCCATTTTTTATTGATTAAGGAGAAAAACAATGACAAAAGAAATGACTATTCAAGAAATCGTTGACAATCGTCTAAAAGTTCCTAACGGATTTTTCAAGTGGGCGATGAATGATTTTCCTATCTATGAATGGACTAATAAGTCCAGGACAATTATCTCTTCAGACCGAAAAAAATTTTCGAAAAAGGTTACAAAACGCTTATCACTTAACAGCCGTTTAACCTTTGTAGGTGATACTTTTTACTATGTCTGGATGGGAGTCACAAAGAAACGCATTGAAATGCAGATGTATTCTGTGACTCAATCCTTCGAAAAAGGAAAAGAAAAGTTCAAAGTCAGACTTTACAACTTTTATCAGCTTGCCAACAATAAGATTGTTAAAGCACACCGGGATCCATTTCTTTCAGCCCAAAAAGGTAAAGATATCTATAGAAGTGGATTCCAAAATCAGAGGAATGCTCTCTTTTTTGGTTCTGGTGCATTTAGTGTCTATACGCTTTATGGGGATATGGAAAGTCTTATTCAGAAATTACAAACAAAGTCTGAGTTGAGATATTTAGATTTTGGACAAGTGATTAAAGATAATTTTGAGATAAGCTTAGTGCTACCTCATCTTTATAAATATAGAGAGCGTATTGAATTCGCTCAAAAAATCAAGGCGCGTGGAATCGTCAAAGATTTGGTAGGGTCTACGTTTTATAGATCATATTACTCATATAGTCTTGGGCACAAGCATACAAATATGGGGAAGGCTACCATGAACTTTCTTAAAAGGAATAAACCGTATCTAAAAAATACGGATATAAATGTTGAAAAGGCATTTTTCGAGGAAGATTTGCGTAGACGATATGGTCGAACCTTCGAGGGGTTATATGAGTTGATTATAAACGCTATGATTTCTGACAAGAAGCCACTAATTAAGCGTTTGGAAAGTATCATACCATCCACTGTGAAACCAATTCGTTTTATTAACTGGATGATGAAAAACAATATCTCCCTTCGTGATTATGAGGACTATCAAGAAATGGTAGAAGCTCTGGGAATTCCATTTGATGGAGATTATGTAGTTATCCCAAAAAATTGGGAAAACAAACATACAGAGGTCGTAGAAAATTATTCAGCTCTTCTCGAGAATCAACAAGCACGTGGTACATATTTACGTGTAACTAATGCTGTCAGAGATTTGAGAGAAGAGAAACAACGCCTTGAGGACGAAAAGAAAGAGGCGAAGTTGAAGATTGAAACAGCTAAACGTTTGACAAACATGATGAAGGCTCAGACCGCATTTGACAAGTATGCTTTTATCTTTCCTAAAGACGAAAGTGAAATTGTCAAAGAAGGCAAAACCCTACATCATTGTGTTGGAAGTTATGCAAAAAAACACTTTGTCTACGGAACTTCTATTATTGTCTTTGTTCGTGATAAAACTGACAGAGAAACCCCTCTCTATACTCTTGAATTGAAAAACAATAGGATCATTCAACTGAAAGGAGAAAGGAACAAATCCGCAGATGAAGAGGCAAAGAAAGAAGCAGAACAATTTTTAGCCCATTGTGGAAAGCTTAACATTCAGTTTTAGATAAAAGGAGAAAGATAGAATCGTCAATAGGTTATTAGTCAATCTCGAATTTTCTGTGCTATACTAAAGAAAATATTAGATGTATTCTCTAGTAAAATGCAGGGAGGGACAATAAAAGTAATGAAATTGACTATTATTATATATAACAACAAAAGGATGATTGGGAAATACCTAGTTGATACGGTTAGTGAGACTATAGAAACGTTTGTAAGAAAAGATGATTATCTGTTGAATACAGAATTCACTTATGAACGTATGGTAGACTTTCTAAAAGGGCGTCAAATTGATTTTGGGCGAAAAAATCGAAAAGAGCTTTTAGGCTATACTTATAAAGCTCCAGATGTCTGGCATGAAATTGCCATGACGCACGGTTTTGATACCGATGATTTTTATTGGATATCAATACCAGAACTTAATAATGAGCCATTTGTTTTAGAAGATCATCATCCTAACTTGGTGAGACGATAAACAATTACTTTAACGAAAAAGAAAGACTTGGTATTATACCAGGTCTTTTTTAGTTTTAAGGAGAAAGAACAACAATGGAAGAACAAAAAAATAATACTAAAACAATGACAAAAGCAGAAAAGGTTCAAGATAACCTTTCTGCCATTAAACTTGTGAAAGCACTCGAAGCAGATAACCGTCTAGCCGATAGTGCAGAACAAGAAATTCTCTCTAACTATGTTGGTTGGGGAGGACTTGCTAACGATTTCTTTGATAGTAAGATTAATCGTTTTGCAAAAGAACGTGATGAGCTAAAAAGTCTTGTCACTAAAGAAGAATATCGTGCGATGGAAATGAGCTCCCTTACGGCTTACTACACAAGTCCAGAGATTGCTACTGCAATGTGGGATAAGATTGTAGAAAGTGGTTTTAAAGGAGGTAATGTTCTTGATCCATCAATGGGTACTGGTATCTTCTTTGAAACAATGCCAGAGGATATCAAGAAGAATTCTACTCTTTATGGAATTGAACTTGATACCATTACTGGTGCTATTGCTAAACACCTTCATCAAGATGCTACTGTTTTAGTCCAAGGATTTGAAACAGTAAACTTTGAAGGGACACCATTTGACTTGGTCATTACGAATGTTCCATTTGCGGATGTTCGCATTGTCGATAAAGCTTATGATAATAAACCTTATCGTATTCATGATTACTTCTTTAAGAAAGCTATCGATTTGGTACCCTATCATGGGATGGTTGCTGCTATCACTTCAACTGGTACTGCAGATAAGAGTGCTGGTTCAATTCTGCCAGAACTCCGTCGTAGCGGAACTCAGTTTTTAGGTGGTGTCCGCTTACCAAATACTGCTTTTAAAGATGCTGGAACACGAGTGGTAACAGATATCCTATTTTTCCAAAAAGGAGCTTTTATCCCTGTTCCCGATAATAATATTGACTTCTGGTCTTCAGATAGAAATAAACTCCCCTTTGATAAACGTGTCTCGCTCAATCCCTATTTCTTCCAGGATGCTATTTGTAAAAATCCTTGTGTCCTAGGTGATTATCAGGTACGTAATTTCAATGGTGGAACACTGGATCTTGTGGTAGATAGCTCTTTTGATTTAGCTTCAGAGCTTCAAGAAGCACTATCAAAAGTAACCGTGCCTTTCGAAGTGGAGAGACTAGAACCTCGTGATATTATCCTTAAAGAAGAAGTGAATCATCTTGACCAAGAATTACTTGCTTCACTTGATATTCGATTGAACGAGTATGCTTGTGATAAAAATGGGCGTGTCTATTATCGTGATAACACGTCTATCCGTCCTAGCTCACGCGCAGCGGAAATGATTTTTTATCAAGACGAACAAGGACAGTTCGTAAAATATGATGATAAATACAAAGAAGAGGCCATTTTAGACTTTGAAGCAGCAGTAGAAGCAGACCCTAATATTGTTACGAATACATGGGTAAGTCAAACACCTTCTAAAGCAGCTAAAAGTAAAGGGCTTTACAAAGGTATTTATTTCTATGAAACACCCCTTACGGATACAGAAAACAAGCGTATCCGTGGCATGGTTGCTATCAAAAATGCTTATCAAGCCATTATTGATATTCAAATGACGACAGACTATGATGAAGGTAAATTCAAACAACTGCTTGCAACACTTAATCAAGCCTACGATACTTTCAAGAAGAAGTATGGCTATATCAATCAAGCGGTGAATGCTCGCCTCTTTGACCGAGATGATCGTTATCCTCTTATCGCTAGTCTTGAATTAGAGGAGTTGGACGAGAATGACAGCTCAAAGGTAGTTTTTGTGAAGTCAGATGCTTTTAAAAAGCCAACTATTCGTCCTAAAAAACACCTCCATCAAGTGATGTCAGCAGTAGAAGCCTTGAATGTATCGCTTTCGGAAGGTCGTGGCGTTGATTTGAATCTCATGAGTTCTGTTTATCCAGATGTCTCAGAAGACATGATGATTTCAGAACTAGGTGAGACAGTGATGATTGATGTGGAACGCTATAGTGATGATAAGACGGTACACTATGTTACTAAGGATAAATTCCTTTCAGGTGATGTGCTCACTAAACGTGATTGTATTAACTCCCTTATTGAAGAAGGAGATACACAAGCGGATTGGGAACGTTATTTGGAATTGATTTTATCTGTTGTACCAGAACCAGTTGTCTTATCTGATATTGATTTCAGTATTGGTTCTAGCTGGATTCCTGGTAACGTCGTTTCTCAATGGGTGTTTAGTAACCTTTTGGATGAACCAGTTGGTCTCCATTCTGATGAAGCTAAATCGCTATTAGTGAAATCCAGAATTGGACGAGGTTTCAACGAACGATTGTTAAACCGCTATATTCATCGTCAATCTAACCTACGTTTAGGTTTACGTGATGAGTACAATAAAAGCTACTCACACGCAACAGATATTGTGGCTCACTTGCTTACAAGTAATCAACCAACTATCATGCGTAACTTCGGTACGACTGAAAACCCGCAACGTAAGGTGGATGAAGTGGCTACAGCAAACCTACGTGAGTGTGAACGTGTGCTACAAGAGAGTTTTAAAAACTTTATTCATGAAAACCCAACAGTCCAAGAAGTGATTGAAGATACCTACAATGAAGTCTTTAATCGCTATGTAACACGTCAATATGACGGTAGTCTCTTGGAATTTGATGGCTTGGCTAAAGGTGTAGAGCTTCGCCCTCACCAAAAGAATGCCGTCCAACGTATTCTTGAAGAGAGACGTGCACTCCTCGCTCACGAAGTAGGTACTGGAAAGACACTAACTATGATTTCAGCAGCTTTCAAAATGAAAGAGCTTGGGCTTATTCATAAACCATTGTTTGTGGTTCCGTCTAGTCTAACAGCACAATTTGGTCAAGAAATTATGCGTTTCTATCCTACCAAGAAAGTGTTTGTTACGACTGAGCAGGATTTTGAAAAGTCACGTCGTCGCTTGTTCGTTTCTCGTATTCTAACTAGCGACTATGATGGTATTGTGATTGGGCATTCTCAATTTGAGAAAGTTCGTGTCTCACAAGAACGTGAACAAGCCTTTATTTCTGAAAAGATTGATGAGCTTGATGAGATCATTAGTTACGCAAAAGCTAATGACGACAGAATCACATTCAAGCAAGCACAATCTATGCGTAGAAGTCTTGAGGCAAACTTAGAAACGTTGCTTGAGAACAAGACTGGTATTGATGAGTTTATCAACTTTGAAAGCCTTGGTATTGATATGCTCTTTGTTGATGAGGCTCACGGGTACAAGAATGTCCGTCCTATGACACGTTTGGGGAACGTTGCTGGTATTACCAACCGTACCTCAAAAAAGAATATGGATATGGAAATGAAGGTGCGCGTGCTTCAAGAAGAGCATGATACACGTCATGTTGTTTTTGCGACTGGTACGCCTGTTTCCAACTCTATCAGTGAAATGTATACCATGATGAATTACCTTCAACCAGATGTTATGGAACATTTCGGTGTAAGTTTCTTTGACGCTTGGGTTGGTGCATTTGGGATTGTTGAGAATAGTCTCGAGCTTAATCCTACTGGAGATAAGTACATCTCACGTAAACGCTTTGCTAAATTTATGAATCTCCCTGAGCTGATGGCAATTTACCGTCAGACTGCAGATATCCAAATGACTGAAGACCTTAATCTTCCAGTTCCTATGGTAGAAAAGGTAGCGGTTGAGAGTCAGTTGACTGATAACCAAAAGGTTTATTTGGACGAGCTTGTAGAACGCTCAGACCGAGTTAAAAATGGGAGTGTAGATCCTAGTGTAGATAACATGCTCAAAATCACTAGTGAAGCCAGAAAGTTGGCTTTAGATATGCGTTTGCTTGATGCAAAGCTCTATGTAAGAGCTGATGCAGATAAACTCATGCAAGTGGTTGAGCGCGTGGATAAGATTTATCACAAGGAAGCTAAGCATAAAGGGACACAGATGATTTTCTCTGACCTAGGAACTCCTAATGGCAAGGGTTTCTCTGTTTACCAAGAGTTGAAAGATTTGCTTGTTGAACGTGGGATTCCAGAAGAAGAGATTGCTTTTATTCACGATGCTGCTAACAAAAAGGCTAAGCTCAAACTTCAACGTCAAATGAATGCTGGTGAGATTCGTATTCTCATGGCTTCAACGGAAAAAGGGGGAACCGGTCTTAACGTACAACGTCGTATGAAAGCTGTTCATCATCTCGATGTGCCTTGGAAACCGTCTGACATTATCCAACGTAATGGACGCTTGGTTCGTCAAGGAAATATTTATCGGAAGGTAAATATTTTCCACTATATCACCAAGGGAAGTTTTGATAACTACCTTTGGCAGATTCAAGAAACAAAGCTCCGTTATATTACGCAAATCATGACCAGTCGTACACCGATGCGAGCTTCAGAGGATATTGACGAGCAAACACTTTCAGCCTCTGAATTTAAAGCCATTGCGACAGGCAATCCATATCTTAAACTTAAGATGGAACTTGATAACGAATTTGAGTTGTTGTCTAATCGTCGTAAGGCTTGGAAACGTTATATTGCTTTGTCTCAAAAACGTATTAAGCAAGCCCTTAAAGATAAGGAAAATTACGAGAAGAAACTTTCTCTATTAGTCCAGGATAAAGAGCTTGCAGAAAAGACAAAACCTTGGAAAGAAGTGGTTGAAAAAGAAGATGGTAAGAAATATGAGGTTGAACATAACCCATTTGTTATGACATTTGAACCAGATGGATACGAAGCAACTAAGAAAGATGTTGCAGGTAATCAACTGAACTATGCTATGCAAATGAATGTTGCCTCTGATCCACTACATATGAAAATGACAACCCTTGCTCATTATCGTGGTTTTGTCCTTCGTGCGTTGGAACAAAAATCACCTTGGCAACCAGAACGCATGCTTGACTTGCATATTATTGGTCAAAATAGCTATGCTGTTCGTCTAGACTTTGCGAGTGGTATTGGGACTATCCAGCGTATCAACAATGTTATTGATGGTATGGATAAACAAGCCAAACTCTTACAGGAAAACATTGACCGTTGTTCAGAAACTATTAAGCGAGGAGAAGCTGCAGATGTTTTTGCAGATCAAGCTCGTCTTGACTATGTATCAGCTAAACGTGCCATTGTTAATCCTCTTATCGAAGTCGAGGACGAGTCTAAGAAGCCTACTGTAGAGCAAATTGAAGAAGTTATCAATGCTTTCGAATCACAGTACAAGGCAGACCATCCAGAGATGGATGAGGACTCTGATGTAAAAGTTAGCTCAATCACTGAGGAATATAGTGCTAGCTATAATCCTGATGAAGAAAGCGAACTTGTTGAAGTTATCGATGAGTCAGTAGATGAAGCAGAGGCTGCCTTCGAGGAAGAAGTAGTAGTTGCTCAAGAAACCGTTGAAGAAACGACTCATGTTGTTGTTTCACAAGAAGTTCTTGATATGGCTGATGTCTTCCTAGAAAGTATTTCTGCACTCTTTGGAATGACTGAAGAACATAATGACAATGTTTCTACAGAGGTAGTTACTGAAACCTCTGTTAATGAGGTAGTAGAAGTAGAAGTCTACGAAGAAATTTCACTATTTGATTTCGTTTAATCATAAAAAAAGGATAATATCTTCTTGAGGAGATGTTATCCTTTTCTATTATTGATTGTCATAAATTGAAATGTTTCAGATATTTGGAATAGCCGTCTGTTCAATATTTGGTTAGAAATTTTCTTTATGTTCAAAAGGAGTCAGAATGACTCCTTTTGAATAAAGTTTATAAAAAAGGTAGTGATGAAAATATTATAATAATTACCTCAAAAAGAAGTATGTATAAGTTAAATTGTTTTTTCATACTCAAACCTCTCGGCAAGAAACAAGAATAAGAGCTAGAAAATTTAGACAGTAGACAAACACTATTTTGAGTGTTTCTCTTTGTTAAGTCACCTAGTCTGAATTTAAGGGATTAATTTTATAATAAGAAGGCATTGGATTGTAAAATAGCTACAAAAAATGAAATTTGAGAGACTGCTTTTTATAAAGCGATATTTTACATTTTAAAAATATTAATAAAAAAACAATATTTGCACTTTTTACTCACTAAAAATAAAGATGTATTGGTTACAATAAGAGCGTAGAAAAAATTTACTACATACTAACAGAAGGGAGAATGAATGCCATGAAAAACTCAAAAGATATTTTGAACAATGCTATCGAAGAAGTTTCTGAAAAAGAACTCATGGAAGTAGCTGGTGGTAAAAGAGGTCCAGGTTGGATTGCAACTATTACTGATGACTGTCCGAACTCGATATTCGTTTGTTGTTAATTAAAACAATCTGGATAAGCAGACTAAAAAATCCTGTTTAGACTTTGTCTAGGCAGGATTTTTTAGCAATGGTAGGGATAAATATGATAAAAAGAAATGAATTAAAGTTAGAATATCAGCAACATCAGTTTTACGAATACTTTAACTCAATTTTTAATTACGACATACTAGATGCTTCTATTAGTGAAAATATTTATTTATTGAGGAAAACGACAGATAAGTTATTTTATATTGAGTTTGAAAATCAATTATTTGAAACCGTAATGTTCCTTTCAATGAAAACACTAGTTTTAGATATAAATAATTTTTCCAAGGAAATTGGAAATAAGTCAGAGGCATATGAGCAATATATACAGCAAATAAAGGAAGAAAATGGAATAAATAATTTTTTTGATAGGTATCCGTATTTGTTAAAACAAATCAATAGAGAAGTCAGATTAATAGAAGAATCATATTCTTTACTATTTGATAGATTTTTAAAAGACTTGTCTGAGTTAAGGTCGTGTTTTAATATTACTGCACCCCTAAGTAATGTTGAGTTTTCACTTGGAGATAGTCATTCTCAAAAACAAACAGTTGTTAAGATTGAATTTAAAGGGAAATCCATTTACTACAAGCCTAAGAGTTATGATTCATACAACATTTTGTTAGAACTTATTAGTTTATTGAAATCTAATAATATACCCTCGTTCAGTCTTCCTGAAAGCTTAATTAAAGCGGATTATTGTTGGCAACTCGGTGTGGATTATATAAATTCTAATAATGATGAAGTAAAGAGAATATACCTTAAGTATGGTGTTTTAGCAGCATTTTCTGAAATTTTTTCCATTACGGACTTACATATGGAAAATGTGATTGTTTCAGGCGGAGATTTATATTTAATTGATGTTGAAACATTTTTTCAAAGAAAGTTGAATGTACAAACTAATAATTTTGAAGGGATTACTGTTGATACTTATCAGAGAATTTATGAGACATCACTTTCAAATGGTTTATTTCCTGTACAATTTGAGAAAAACAGCGCTCCTAACATTTCTGGAATAAGTGGAAAAGGTGGAAAAAGAAAAAAGGGGAAGTATGAACTGATAAATAAAAATCGTGGGGATATGAAGTTAGTGAAAACTGACTATTTTCAGGAAGATAGCTATAATATTCCAACATTAAATGAGAAAATGGTGGAACCTCTCGACTATGCTAATGAGGTAATTGCAGGATTTAGAGAATGCTATACATTTCTCATGACGCAACGTGCAAAGGTCAAAAAAATTTTATATGGTTTCCCGAAATTGAGAACTAGAGCCATATTCAGAAATACTTCCGACTATGGAAAATTTTTGCAAGCCTCTACGAATCCAAAATATCTTTTCTCAGAAAAAAAGAGGGAGAATCTATTTTCGATACTATATGAGTCAAAACATATTGAACAATTTATTGTTGATAGTGAAATTAAAGACTTGATGAATGGTGATATTCCTTACTTTTCAATGGATCCCAATGGAAATGTATATAATTCTTTAGGAACAGTAATTGGAAATCTAGGAAAGACAACCTCGTTATTTGATAATATAGCCACCCTGAATGATGAAAGAATGAAGTTCACTTGTGAATTGATTGGAATAGTCTTGAAAAAACCGATTAAACATTGGGAGAGGAAAGATGGGAAATCTTATTATTTTCCATCGATATCCTCAAAACAAAGTTTTAATGAGGAAATCTTAGACAGCGTTAGACAGATATTTATTGATGCAAATAAGGATAGTTTTTCTTCAGAGGAGGAGATGACATGGCTCAATATTGATATTACGGAGACCGAACAATGGGTAATATCTCCTCAGAACATTACCTTGTATAATGGATTAATTGGGAATGCCTTAGGTTATTTATATGCTTATCAAATTCTTGGTGAAGAGCGATATCTAGTCTCATTAAATAAGATATTGAAAACACTGGAAACCACAAAGAATCTTATAGAAAGTAGTGATATGTCAGTCTTTTTAGGAAAAGGAGGTTTGATTTATCTATACTTTAGTTTGTGGAAAAGACTTAAATTAACTCAATACCAGAAATTATATTTAGATATAATCAAAGAATTTTCCAGCCAGTCACTGGAGGAGCAAAATATAGATTATATTTCTGGAGTATCGGGCTTATTAGTTGTTCTGTGCAACATATATAACGTAGAGCAAAATAAAACACTATATCATTTAATTAATAGGATATCTGAATTTATTATTGATAATGTGAAAAAAGAAGATGATAAGGTTTATTGGGTATCGGATTTTTCAGATTCAGAAGTTCTAAATGGATTATCTCACGGACAATCTGGAATTGCTTATGCATTACTTTTATCATGGGAAATCAATAAAAATTTAAATTATTTTAAAATAGCGAAGTCAGCTATTGATTTTGAAAATACCCGTATTTCTGATGGAAATTGGATTGATTTTAGAAATAAAGGAAAACGTTCAGAGTTAGGAATGCCAGATCCTATTTATTGGTGTCATGGTGCAACAGGTATCGGATTAACGAGATATAGAGAATCAAAATGGTTAAACGATAAAGAGTTGAAAAATAATTATGAAATGGCTAAACAAACGGTATTAAATAATGGTTATTTGAATTCGGATTGCCTTTGTCACGGGAAAATGGGTAATATGGAATTATTTATGAATTTAGATGACTCCTTGAAGAATGAAGTAGATATAGAAGGTATCATGCTTAATATTGTTCGTAATTCTCAAAAATTTGGTTGGGAATCTGGCTTGCCACAACACACAAGGGTGTTTAATATGATGGTTGGTGAAATAGGGATAGCATATCAGTTGCTTAGATATATATCCAATTATGAAGTACCATCATTATTGTTATTAGATGTTCCAAAAGGGAGTGTTGAAAGTGAGAAAAATTACACCGATTGAACAAACAACTCCAACTGAATGTGGATTATGTTGTTTATATATGATGTTGGATTATTTTGATATTTCAGAAACATATTTTAAATTGAAACAACAAGTCAATTTAGGGAGAAATGGACTGAGTATAAAGAATATATCAGATATTGCATCTATCTACGGAGTTACATGTAAGACTTATCGTTTTTCCAAATATCCCGAAAACTTACCTGTCATGGTATTTGTTTCAGATTCACATTTTGTAATTTTAGAGGATATCCGTAATGATGTCTTTACTATTGTTGACCCTGCTGTTGGGAAATATGTCTTAGCAAAGAATGAATTTTTTGAATTGTCTCCTAAATTTTATACCGAATTTTTTTATGATAAGGTGACTAATTCTTCAAAAAAAATAGTCAAACGAGGGTTGGTTGGCAGAAACGTAAAGGAAATGATATTTGTAAATAGGAAGGATATTTTTTTAACCATTCTATATACTCTGATTTTTCAGATTATCACAGTGTCAATTCCATTTTTTATAAGGGGAATTATTGATGGAAATTGGGTTTTCCTTAAAAAGTTTGGCTATTTAGAAAGTGCCGTCCTACTTTCTATAATAATTTTTTTTCAGGGAGGATTTTATTTTCTAAAGAATATCTCTTTAGTGAAATTGCAAAATAAATTTCACAGCACTATTTCAGAAAAGTTTGTGACTAAGTTATTGAAACTTCCCATAGAATATATTGGAAAAATAGATAAAACAGACATCATTCATAGATATAATGGTTTGATGATTGTGAGGGAGTTACTATCAGAAAGAATTATTTCTATCTGGTTGGATATTATCTTAATGTTTGCGAGTATTAGTTATATCACATATGTTTCCACACCTTTGGGAATTATATTAGGTATAGTTTTTATTGTAGAAATGATGATTTTTTTCCTGTCACTAAGCATTAAACAAGAAAAGTTAGGTAAAGAAGTTTTAAGACAAAAGAACTCTTTACAAACATTCTTTTCACTGATGGACGGGCTATTTCTTTTTAAAGCTAAAAATTCTGAAAAAGAACTTTTGTCAAAATGGGATAAAAGTTTTAAGGACTATATCAATTCAACATATGATAGAAATAGATATTTCAATCTTTTAGGAGCAGTAAATTATGTGATAACTTTTTCCATACCTATTTTGTTAATTCTGTTGTTTCTATATTATTCACCAAATAGTGGCAGTGGTGAGCTTATTCTTCTTTATATGATGGTTTTAAATTTTATTAATCCCATTAATAATATTTTGAATTCGATTGATGAGATTCTATATGGTGTTAAGTATTACGAAAGGGTATTAGAGATATCAACTCTTGATAATGAGACGAATGGTACTTATAAGTTATCAGAGGATACAGATATAGAGATAAATTTAAAAAATATAAACTATCAATATGAGTTAAATGGGGTAAAGGTGTTAAATGGAATAAACCTAAAAGTCCATTCAGGAGAATTTGTTGCAATTATAGGGAAAAGTGGAAGTGGAAAGACAACTCTAGCTAAGATGTTGTTAGGCTATGTAAGCCCTAGTAGTGGAGACATCACATACAACAATATATCCTACTCTAAAATTGATAAAAAAGATTTTAGGAATATATCGGCTTTTGTATCTCAAGATTCTCCCATGTTTGATGGGGATGTGATGTATAATATTTCGCTAGGGAGAGAATCTGTTTCAGGAGAACAGGTTATTGAAACTTGTAAAAGAGTATCAATATATGATGATATCAGGAGTATGCCAATGAAGTTTCATACTCTACTTTTTCGAGATAATCCGTCAATATCTGGGGGGCAAAAACAACGGATTTCTTTAGCAAGAGAACTTGTAACCACCCCTAGAATCTTAGTTCTTGACGAACCTACATCAGCTTTAGATGTAAAAACTGAAAGAATAATCCAAAAAAATGTTGAGGCTTTACATTGTACGAGGGTTTTGGTTACTCACAGACTTAATACAGTTGAAAAAGCTGATAAGATTTTAATAATGGATAATGGCAAAATTATTGACTATGGAAACCATTATTATTTGTACAAAAATAATAAGTATTATTGTGACTTATATGACTCGTATATGAATAAATATCAGGAGGAAGAGGTAAAATGAAACAATTAGTATTAAAAGATGTTTGCAAAAAATATCCCAATCAACTGAATTATGCTCTAGACCATATCAATTTGATTGTGGAAAAAGGAGAATTTGTAGCTGTCATGGGGCGTAGCGGTAGTGGGAAAACGACGCTTTTAAATGTTACTTCAATTATTGATAAAATTGATAGTGGGAATATTTATTGTGCGGATAAAGAGATTAGCACATTCTCTGATAAGGAGGCAACTAATTTTAGAAAAAATGATATTGGTTTTGTTTTTCAAGATTATATGCTGTTAGACAGTCTAACCATTAGGGAGAATATTTCTGTTGCTTTGTCTCTAAAAAATGTTGATTCTTCAAAGATTGATGATTTGATAAATAGCTATGCAAAAAGATTTAATTTATATGAGCAGTTGAAAAAATACCCTTATCAACTTTCTGGAGGTCAAAGACAGAGGGTCAGTATTATCAGAGCAATCATTAAAGACCCAGAAATTATTTTTGCTGACGAACCAACAGGAGCACTTGACTTGAAATCTTCTGAGGAAACAATGATGATTTTGAGTGAAATCAATAAAACGGAAAAGGTAACTATTCTAATGGTTACTCATGATGTTTTATCAGCTTCTTATGCCGACAGAGTTATACTCCTCAAAGATGGGAAACTTCACATGGAGATTGATAAAAAAGATTGTGGAGAGTCGTTTTACGATGTAATTAGTCAAGCTTTATCCGATAGAGGAGAGTAATATGATTTGGTCAATTACAAAATCTAACATTAAAAAGAATTTTCCGTTATATCGTATCTATTTTCTAGCTACGATCGGTTTATTAAGTATTTTTATAGCTTTTTTAAATTTTATTTCAGATAAAATCATCGCAGAAAAAATTGAGGATAGTGGTCAAGCTCTAGTTATCGCTAATGGTTCATTGTTATTTTTGATTGTATTTTTGGTGGTATTCTTAATCTACTTCAATAATTTCTTTGTAAAAAAACGCAGTCAAGACCTTGGAGTCTTAGCAATACTAGGGTTTTCAAAAAGAGAATTAACAAAATTACTAACTTTAGAAAATCTTGTTATTCTAGTTCTGAGTTACTTGGTAAGTTTATTGCTAGGACCTACTTTATATTTTTTAGCTGTACTGGTAATTACTCATCTATTGGATTTTACAATGGAAGTTCAGTGGTTTATTACAGTTAAAGAGATTATAGAGTCTTTAGGAATATTAGTCGTAGTTTTTCTGATTAATTTCATCACAAATGGAGTTATTATTGCTAAACAGTCATTGATTGAATTTGTTAATTTCTCAAAAAAGGCTGAGAAAAAAATCAGGATAAGAAAAGTCAGAGCTATTATTGCTATTACCGCATTATTATTGTCATATGTTTTATGTTTGACGACAGTGTTTTCATCCACACGAAAGATGCTATTAAGCGTAGGGATGGTACCAATTTCTCTTTTGATAATTATCTTAGTTATTTTAGGCTCAATTTTTACAATCAGATATGGATTGACTTTTGTAATTTCTTTCTTAAAAGAAAAGAAAAAAAGGTTATATCGTCCTCTCTCTAATATTATCTATCCTAAATTTAACTATCGTATTGCGACAAAAAATAAATTATTAACAGTCTTGGGGGGGCTTTTAACACTAACCGTTTCAGTTACTGGAATTATGGTAATGCTTTATGCTTATTCTCTTAATGGAATAGAAAGATTGACTCCATCTGCGATAGAATATAATGTTGAATCAGAAAATGGTCAAGTCAATGTTACAAATATTTTAGAGAATGGGCAAGTGAGTTTAGTTGATATTAACCTATTGAGATTGAACACTAACCCAGAAGTGACTATCACAGAATCTGGGCAAACAATTCCTTATTTTGATATAATTAATTACAGTGATTATAAAGAGTTAATGAAAGCTCAAGGAAGAAAAAATTCTATTGAAGGTAGTGAGTCACTACCATTGTTAATAAATTATTTTCCAACAGAAATTAGCCTAGGGAAAACCTTTAATTTGGAAAATGCATACGATGTTACTGTAAAACAAGTATCAACGAATAATGTTTTTAGTTTTTCTACAAGTGTCACGACTCTGGTGGTTTCTGATAAATTATATGCTGAGCTTAGTTCTCGTTTTCCAGAGAAAAAAATGACAATTAGGACTTTTAATGGAGATTCAATTAGGTCAAGCGAAACATTTTACAATCAGTTTAGTACGGTTCCTGATGTTATCAGTAGTTATAGTAGGGAACACACAGTAAAGACTGCTAATATTGCGACTTATATCTTTATAACCTTCCTATCCATACTCTTTATTATTTGTACAGGTAGTATTCTATACTTTACAAGCCTCATAGAAATCATGGAAAATAAAGAAGAATATAGCTATCTGAGTAAGTTAGGTTATAGTAAGAAAATGATTAATCGGATTGTCGGATATGAAATAGGTATACTTTTCCTTATTCCTGTATTAATTGGGATAATAAATGGTAGTATGTTGCTTATTTTCTATAAATATTTATTTATGGATACATTGGTTGCAGGCAATGTTATAATGCTATCTTTGTTGCTTTTTCTGTTTTTCTTTTTGATAATATATGGCACATTTTATTTATTGACATTGCGGTCAGTGAAATCAATAATAAACAATTAATTCTAAAAACTTTTTAACTTTAACGATTTAGTAAATAATATGATGAGAATAGAAAAAAAAGCAAAGAGTAAATTTTTGGGGATCACAATAATCTTGTTACAACAATTAATAGCCTTTTTGATTTTGGTCTATAATCGAGAAAACTTGTCTCTTCTTTTCTCTGAAAAAGTAGCTCTTGTAATGACTCTTATTGATACAGGTTTTATTTGGCTGGCAGCAATATTACGCCAAAAACAAGATGGGATTTTTAAAAAAATTATTTCTATCGTTTTCTTAACAATTTGGCAATACTTGGTATCTGTGCTATCAAGGGAAACTCCTCTCTTTTTTAGTAGTGGTCTGCAAATTATATTGCTCTATTGTTATACCGTTGAGATTACTGATTTAATATTATATGGGCAGAAACAGTTTAAAGATAAGCTAGACAAGGGCTTATTAATGTTCATTTTTGTTTCTATAATTAGCCTTTTAGTTAATAGAACTTTATTTAATTTCTTATTCTTAGTTGTTTTTACTATTTTACACCTTTATCCATTATTGGTTATAGTGCTATATTATAGGTATTTTAGGCAACAAATATCAGTTGTAAGACGTTCATTGATATTATTTTCTTTGCTTTTGCTAGCAATACTTGGTAGTGAATTTTATGGAGAGATGCTAGATGTTAATCAAGCCTTTAATAATTTGGGGTGGTATCTGTTTCCCCTTATAATGAGTACAATATACTATTTTAAGGTCATACATGATAAATTTAGTCTAGTTACTCGAAGATGGTTAGGTGATTACAAAACTCGTATAGAACTTTTATTTCTACTTCTTATCATTTGTTGGGTAATACTTATAAAGGTACTAGTTAAAGATTTTTTACTATTTTTTATAGTTGTTGATGCAAGCACGTTTTTTTGTCTAGTGGTAATTTCTTGTATCTTTTGTTATTTAGAAAACTTTAAGCAAAATTTTGACTATGAAAATAGAAGACTGAACTATTTTATGAAATCGGAGGAAAACATGAGAGTGGAGTTCTCAAATTATTTGCATGATGATGTCTTGCAAAATGTCATAGCGATAAAAAACTTACTCTCTTTAGAAAATAGTGATATAACACATGGTTTTATTGTTAATGGGTTGAATGATCTAGTTTCTGGTATCAGGGATGAAATTGATACTTATCACCCAATAGTTCCTTCTAATCGAACAATGAAAGAAAACATACAGTCTCTTTTTGATGATATTGTTAAAAGGAGGAAAAGTAATAAGTTGTTGTATTTCAACTGTTCGAGTAGTACAATAATCCCACCTCCATATGGAGATATTGTTTACAGGTTTATAAAAGAATTAATTAATAATGCTATAAAATATGGAGTCAGTAAAGATATTCATTTATCTTTAAAGGTTCAATCTGATATTATTATCATAGAGGAGAGCAATCAGGTGGTGGAAAAAGTTCAATCTATAAATTATGGCAGAGGTTTGAAATCATTTCAAGAAACACTAGTAGCTTTTGATGGAGATATGGAGCTACAAATAGATAATAAACAATACAATATCAGAATATTACTTCCCATAGATTGGAAATTATGCTATGAAGATTTTATTAATTGATGACCATAAACTATTTGCAAAGAGTATCCAACTGTTATGCCAACAGTATGATGAGGTAGATGTTATAGATACAATTACTTCTAATTTTAACGATGTGACGATTGATTTATCTAAATACGATATTATTTTACTTGATATTAATTTAACAAATATTTCTAAAGAGAATGGATTGGAGATAGCGGAGGAACTCATACAGTCTACTCCTAACTTGAAAGTTGTTATGCTGACAGGATATGTTAAGTCAATCTATGAAGAGAGAGCAAAAACAATAGGGGCATACGGTTTTGTAGATAAAAATATAGACCCTAAACAACTCATCTCTATCTTAAAAAAAGTGGATTCTGGGAAAAAGTATTTTGAACAAATTGAATCTCAGGATTATGTTGAAGCTTTAACTGACCGAGAAATAGTAATCTTAAATTTGAGTAAGAAAGGTCTCTCTGTTAAAGATATAGAGGAAACGTTACAAATTAGTAGGAGAACAGTATTTAATCATTTGAATCATATCTATTCAAAACTTCTAGTAAATAATAAGCAAGAGGCTATCTACAAAGCTGAGCAATTAGGGTATTTTATGGACTTCTGAGTTGTAGGCAAACAACTTAATTAAGCTTTATCTTTGTATTTGTTAGGGATTATGTGAAATAGAACATACTAAGATTAGTAGTGAAGAAATCTCCGACGGGAGAGAGTACTCACTACTTTTTCTTTATGTTAAAGTAGTGGTGTCTTGTAAAGTCGTAGGGTTCAATGGCGTTAGATGTCGCTTGACAAACTGGCAAGATACCTGTTTTAGATGGAATATTATCAAAGTATGTTGGATGCTAGACGTCGAGTATTGAAAAGGACATCACTAAAATAAGGAATCATTCAAGACAAAAGAGGTAATGTCATGCGTGCAGTATTTGGAATTGATGTAAGTAAAACAAGTTCTGAGGTGGCAATTTTAGTCAACGGTGAAAAGGTTCATGGCTACACCATACTCAATGATGCCATTGGATTCAATCGCCTGTTGGGCGACTTGAAAACTGTTCATAGCCCTGAGATTATATTTGAGGCTACAGGCGTCTATTCTCGACGTCTTCAAGCCTTCCTTGAGGAATATAGTTACGCTTACACACAGCTAAATCCACTGGAAGCTAAGAAGCAATTGAACAGTTTGTGAGTTCGTAAAACAGATAAAATTGACGCTGAAAAGTTGGCTAATTCTTAGCTTGTGCACAATCGTAAACCAACTTACGTGCAGCAAGAAGTTTATCAACATCTACGTGATTTAAGCCGTTTCTATCAAAATATGAATGAAGATCTTGTTCGAGCTAAAAACCGTCTGCACAAGGTTCTACAAGTCACTTTTCCTCAATTGGAAAATTTCTTATCCACACCAACTGGAGAGCAATATTGGAACTTACTGATGGCTTTTCCATGCAAAGAGTTTGTATAAAGCCTTTCTCAAAGTGACTTGTGTGAAATTATCCGCCAATCTACCTCCAAACGTATCTCTGAAAAGCGTATTGCTTACCTAACTGATAAACTCGTCGAACTAGCTAATAGGTCTTATTGTGCGGTCAAGAAAACCTCTCCCATGATGGAAGAGGTCCGTTACTATGCTCAAGAATTGCTTCGTCTTTCTGAACGCAGACAAGTTGTCTTAAACAACATGGTAGCTCTAGTTCAGCCTTTACAAGAGTATGACATCTTATGGTCAATTCCTGGCATCGCAGAAACCACAGCGACATCTATCATTGGCGAATTGGAAGATATTCGTCGCTTTCAGTCTACCAATCAAATCAACGCTTTTATTGGTATTGACCTGAGACACTATGAATCGGGAACTTTCTCGCCAAGGAACACATCACTAAGCGTGGGAATCCTTATGCAAGAAAAATTCTGTACAAGTGCATTCATAACATCGCTTCAGCTAGTCATACTAATCCCTGCCATATCGCTAACTTTTATGAGAAACGAAAAAGACAATCGATAATAGCTTCAACTAAGCCACATACGATTGCCTCTATACATCGTCTCATTCAGACAATGCTTTACCTCATTACGCATAACAAACTTGACGATTACTCTTTGGCCCAAAATCGATAAGGCTGTCTATGCCGTATTAGGGTAACACCTTGTTTCAAAAAATACCAGATGAGGTGTTTTTTAGCATGCCCTTTTATGGATCAAAAAGTGTTAAAAATAAGACAGTAACCTCAGAATAGCTACTGTCTTATCTCTTTTTTTACTTAAAGCCTTGATAGACTTGATAAATGGTAGAAAGGAGCCAAATAAAATATTTCAAAGGAAAGCACAAAAAACTAGGGAGATACCCTAGTTAGTAGTAGGCACTCACATAAAATTTTTATGTGACGAATAATGTGAGTATAAAGCCTCTATGTAATAGAAGTTAATTAGAGACTAAGGGAAGATTGAATTATTTATTGTATGGTGTGTAAGCCTACAATTGTGATTATATCAAGATGATTAAAAATTTGCAATATTTTTCAAGGATTTATGTTCCCCTGAATAGAGTCTGTTTTTATGTTTTATAATGACTATAAAAAATCTTTTATGGTTATTGAGGCTCGTGGTATGTTCACTAAAAACATTATGAAAAACATCTCTTATTCGCAATGGAAGGGGTCAGGCTTTTATAGTTGGATTCTATTATATGGCTTTGATATATTTTAGTTTCAAAACATACCAGATGGAGTGTTATATTCGTATACCCTTTTATGGATCAATAAGTTTTAAAAATAAGTCTGCAACCTCAGAATAGCTACTGTCTTGTCTCATTTATTCTTAAAGACTTGATAAACTTGGTATATGGTAAAAAGAGTCAAATAAAAGGGTGGAAGCATCCCCCCTTTTGAGTATAGACCGCAGTACTACACCCCTATTCGATATTGTGAATTATAACAAAAACATATAAGCAAATCAAGGCTTATGATTTTATAAAATGTTCTCCCACTGTTCAAGTTTTTGAATAGAGTTAGCTCCCACTATCTTGTCAAATGTTGATTTAGGGACAGACTGATATAGTGCATCCTTAATTTTCCTAAAGTTTGATATATATATTTATTTCACGTTTACTATAACTCTGCAAGATACTGTCAATAATTTTGTGTAAAGACTCAAGTAGAGTTACGGAGTGTTAATCAAACAAGCTTTCAAGTGTATCAGAAAATAGGCCAAACCCTTTATGGATTCGTTGACTTTGCTTGAATTTATAATCTTCAAACAAAGAAGAGCTCATTTTACACTCAAATAAAGGAAGTCAATACTACAAGTGATTGCTATGGGCAAGTATTCAAAGTCCGGTAGAAAGGAAAGTAGTTTTGGCAGCGTTTGAGGTTGTGTAAACCATTCTAGGCTTTGGTAGTTTTACAATCGTTCTAATAGGTTTATGCTACAAACTCTTTAAAGACGATGACAAAAAATAATCCGTCCCCACTTTTGGCGAAGTAAGACGGATTATCTTCGTTTAAACTAGCCACCGTCTTTTAAACGGCTCTACATGGAAGTTGAGTGACCGCTCAACTTCTTTTTTCTACCATAATTTTATCAAAATCACTGATCTAAGTCAATTTACGTTTCTCCTTATTATTTTGAGTTTCATATTGCTTAAAAAAATAGTTGAAGGTTAAGTTAAGATATATTTTGCAACTATTGAGATTTTAGCAGAAAGAAAGTATAATGAAGTTACTTTCTTTTATTTCTGTAAGTTATGTACTGCAGAAAACGGCAACTCCATTGGGGTTGCCGTTTTTATCTTGTATTCGCTATTATTGGATCATAAAGTCTTACTTATACTTCTTTACTATTTAAAGACCAAACTTACATTAGGACAACTTTACCAAAGATAGTACAGCTATTCTTCCTAGTAAGAGTGATAGCTGTCTCATCAGTATTTAGCGAGTTAAGAATAATGTCGCCATTTTCACTATTTTTACATACCTTCATTACGCAGTACCGACTATCTAATTGTACAATAGCGATATCACCTGTTCGGAGGATAGAGTTCTTCATAACAAATATCACTTCATCATCGAGAAAAATAGGTTCCATGGAATTACCGACAACCTTAAGTGCTATATCATGTACTGGAATAGGCACAGGATAGTCAAGACAGTCAACTGGGACTTCTGATAATTCAAAGCCTTGTGCATCGACTCTAGCATAAATACTGACCCTTTTTGTTGGTCGTTCCTCGTTAATGCCTGTTTGTTTTTTAAGGTCGTTTTCTTTGATTTCTTTAGAGATGTGCTGATTATCTAATCGATTTTCTATGAAATCAACAGTCGCGTCTTGGTTTCCTTCATCAAGCTCCTTAAACATTTCTTCTACTTGTTCTTGCTTATTGTCGTTAATTGGTGGGTAAGCATACTTGCTTGGTGAGTCCGATAATCCTAGTAAGTAGTCTGACGTCACCCCAAATAACCCAACCAATTTCACAAGATCTTTAAATGTAGGGGCATTACTTCCGTTTTCCCACTTTCCAACGGTTTGTTGTGTTTTCCCTATTTTGGCACTAAATTCCTTTTTAGTCCAACCTCTAGCTTGTCGGAGTTTAATTAATCGGTCAGTAAACATTTTCCCCATTAAATTATTACTATCCTTACACTCTTTCATGTATTATCCCTATAACATCTTCCTAAAAAAATTATAATTTTTTATAATCAAAATTATTATAGCAGTTTTAGAAACAATAAACAAATGTAGAAATAACAGTACTCAAAAGACTTTATAGACTGTATAAAATAGCTATATAAGACTGTGTCACACTGAATGAAAATGAAATAATTACTAATTTAACACTAAGTTATAATTAAAATAAACCCATGTTTTAGTAGAAAATCACAGCTTTTTAGTTAAAAGAATATGAGTTAGGTGTAATTTTATTATGGAATTTTCTTGATTGTTTGCCATAAAAATAGTAAAATCATTTCAGGACTATATTGATTAGGCAGGTTATATATATACATGGGAAATATTATTTCGGACTTGAGACAACGACGGAAATTGTCAAAGAAAACATTAGCTCATGACCTAAATGTCGATGCAGGGACTATTGACAAGTGGGAAAATGGAGCTAATATACGTATGGAAAACGTTATAGCTATAGCCGAGTATTTTGGTGTATCTACAGACGATATTTTAGGAACAAGATAATATTAATTACAAATCAGGTGTAACGAAGTTAATACCAATTTTTTTGATTGAAAATAAGAGTAAGACAATGACAACAGCAGCCAATAATCCAAAGATAATTACTTTAGAAGACCTAGAAGAAAAGTTAGAATCATATATTTATGAATTTAATGACGACCTATGCCGAACCATTATTGAGTATATGATTGATTCGGAAGGGCCATTTGCAATTACTCGATATAAGAAGTTTGGATCACCATGGTTTTATCAGGCAACCAGAGATATTTCTGATAAACTCTGGAGAAAGCTAATCGAAGAGGGAAAACCAGAGACTGAAGCTAAATCCATAGCTAAAGATGTAATATCAACGTACTATCAATATATGTTATTTGATATGTTGCTTGCGGGACAAAATAACCTAGCTTCAAAAGAAGTCCAAGTAAGGATTTCTAGTTTGACAAATAGTCGTCAACAAAATGAGGTAAAAAAATTAGCCTTCATGAAAGGTTGTAGGGAATACGTTCAGAATTTACCATTGAAGACACTAACCAATTACATTCCTCTAGCCGAATTGTTTAAATACGCCGGTGTCGGAGTAGTTCCAGATCTAGCGAAAATTTTCAGCTTGCTTGATTCAAGTGAAGCTGGATGTTTGAAAAAAGTCGGAGAAGTTATCCATTTTGACGATGCTGCAGTAGATGAAGTGATTGAAAAAAGATTTTTAAGGAGTTCTCAACTTCGTTTCTCTAGTGGTAAACTATTATTCAACTCAGAAAGTGTTGTATTTAAATAGTATTTAGAATGAATAAAGGGGAAAGTATGCACTTAATTTGACAATTCAAGACACAAAATATTATGTGAAAGGATGTTTAAAGCTAATGCTATATTCTTCATAGTAAATCACTTAAAAACCGAGACCTTATTTACCAAGGAGATACAATTAAATGGATAGTCAAACTTCGCGTTTTTTTAGCAGGGATGATAAAGGTTAGGTACAATGAGGTAATACATTGTGGCTCTTTTCTACCATTTGTCAAATCTATCAAGGCTTTAAGTGAAAAATGAGATAAGAGCTCGATGTCAACTGTAGTGGGTGACGAAAAGCTAACATCTAGAGAGGACCATATAGGTCTTCTCTTTTTGTATGTTTAGAGTGATGAAGACACGCTTCCTAAAGTTAATAAAGTTTCTAAAACCGAATCCTAATCGTTTGATGTCTTTGATCAACTTGTTAGTCGCTTCCAGTTTCGCGTTGGAATAGTCAGTTTCTAGCGCATTCTTGATGTATTGCTTGTGTCTAAGAAAAGTCCTAAAGACCGTTTGAAAGTAGTGATTGACCTTGTTCCTATTTTCCTCTATCAGCTCAAAGAACTCATCTACTCTCTTCTCCTGAAAGTGAAAAAGCAAGAGCTGATAAAGTGTACAGTAGTCGGTAAGCTCTTCTGAAAAGTCTATTGTTTTCGCAACGACTTCATGTGGTGCTAAAGTTTGACGGAAAGTCTTTGAATAGAAAGAGTTGAGAGATAACTTACAGCTGTCCTTTTGGAAGAGTCGCCAGTGATTTTTCAAGGCTCGATAGGGTAGTGACTTCTTATCGAATTGGTTCATAATTGCAATTCTTGTCTTTAAAAAGGCACGTCCAAGGTGCTGGATGATGTGGAAACGATCAAGAACGATTTTTGCGTTTGGAAAGAGTCTGCGGGCTAGTGGGATATAGGCTCCAGACATATCCATCGTGATAAACTGCACCTTTTGGCGAGCTTTTAATGGATACTTCAAAAAGTAGTTTCGTATAGAGGTTTGGCAGCGATTATCAAGGATGGTTATGAGTTTGTTTGTCTCATAGTTCTGAGCCACAAAAGCTAATTCCCCTTTCTTGAAACCAAACTCATCCCAGGACATAACCCTTGGGAGTTTGTCAAAATGTTCCTTGAAAGTAAACTGATCAAGCTTACGATAGACGGTAGAGGTCGACACACGAAGTCTTCTGGCAATATCTGTTAGTGACATCTTCTCAGTTAGGAGTTGTGCAACTTTTTGACGGACTAGATTTGAGATTTGGCAGTTTTTCTCAACGATAGATGTCTCAGCCACCATTACTCTCCTACAACTTTTACACTGGAAACGACGTTTTTTCAGACGTAGTAGAGTTGGAGTCCCAGCTTGCTCGAGAAGAGGGATTTTAGAGTTTTTTTGAAAGTCATATTTGATCATCTTTCCTTGGCAGTGAGGACATGATGGTGCAGGGTAATCAAGTTTTGCTTGAATCTCGATATGAGTATCAGTTTCAAAAACAAGTGAAATCTTGATATTTTGGTCTTTAATTCCGATTAATTCTGTGGTATTCTTAGTAGGTCTCATAAGTTCTTCCTAATGGTAGTTTCGTCGCTTTTCATTATAGTTCTTATGGGACTTTTTGTGTACACTCAAAAAGCTCTATAATCTCTACAGTGGTTTTACCCACTACAGAAATTATAGAGCCCTTCATTCTGACACTTTGAAATAATAAATTTCAAAGTGCTAGGTATAAGATGATTTAGATTTCTAAAAACTACATCATTCATCGCCACAACCACAACAACTTAGTAATGATCCAGCAACTACACCTTGCGTTTGAAGATATGATAGACTTACTTCTTCCACATCAAGCCCCAAAGAAATTACTTCATCAGCCATTGTAATGACCTCCTTTCTTAAGATATCTATAGTTGATAGCGCTACCAATCTATAGTCTTATTATAGATCTTAGAGACAATTCTGTCAACAACAAATATTAAAAATTTTTTGACTTTTCTTTATGTAAGCGCTATACTATTAAAAAAGTATTGGAGGTTTTGTAATGAAAAGAATAGAACCAAAAACCAAAGAATCTCTTGTAAAGTTAAATAATGTATTCTTAAATGAAAATGAACTCAAATATATCAGAAGTATTCAGATAAAGAAATCACAAAAACAATTGCCTCTACCTCATTCACACTTAGTTGAAATTTTTAAAAAAAGAAAATCAGATAGAGGAACTTTTCAAGATTGTAAATTAGATGAAATACTATCTATTATAGAGTTTGTATCCGCGCATGAAGAATATTATCCTACTCCGATTGCTGGTAATTTGGATTTTTTGGATATTTTAGTGTTTGAACCAGAAAATTCCTTATTTCGAATACTCAATGTATCTCAAGATAGCTGTGACGATAATTTTGATGAGGATAAGCTTTTAAGTTATTTAAAAAAAGCTATTAAACGACATGAATACACTGGAAGCTCGGGTATTTACATCTTTTTTATGCTTTCTCTCGACAGAGTTACTTGCAAATATGGTGCTTTATCTATACCTTTAGCATACACTACTTTAGGTTGTTTAATACAAAATGTTACCTTATTATTATCGGAAAAAAATTTTTTATCTTGTATACACTTTGGTGAAATTGATTATTTTACAATGCAATACAAAGAAAGTGAATACACGCTGCCATGTTTTTTGAGAGTTGGTAAAAATGAAGTTTAAAGACATTAATTACAAAATTTCTGATGTAGAAATTACAAAAAGGTATTATAACGAGATACCGTATTACAGATGTATTGGTATCTCTATCGTTGAAAATGGTAATAAGAAAATTGAGTATATCCCTTTTTCTGGTCAAGATGCACTAAAAGATATTTCCAAAGAGAAAGCTATCTCTGAGTTGTATGAAAGATTGACATGGATTAATATATACAAAAATTCTGATATCAAAGGCTATTTCGATACAATTGGTTTTTCAGCACATGTCGATTTGGATGCATCTCTAAATAATTCTATATTAGAAGTATTTGAACGTCATTTATTTCAGGAAACAGTAAATAATATTATATTTCAAAAACCTTTGAAAGTTGAAAATTATAAAAGAGGAATAACGTATTCATACGAAGTAAATTTTGATAAAAAGATTTTTTATATCTCTGTTTATTTTGAGATTAGTCAAAATATGATTATTTTCGGTATGGGGAAGGAAGAAAAACTAATTGATGCAAAGTTTAATGCTTACCTAGAGAGTAGATTAGTGGATGAAGCTTTTTCTAATAGAGATGTAATTAAACCTGATAATCTATCGTATTTAGAGCTTGTTAATTTTTTGGAAATATCTTTAAAATTAGAAGGGTTTGCCGATGAAATTTTTGATGATGATAAAGAAGTAGGCGTAAATTTGTTTGAAGACTATAGTTTTGCTGATGAGTTCAAGCTTTTTGATGTCACAAACTTAAGGCCGAAGAATTTACCGAATAAAAGAGTTGTTACTTGTTTTGTTAAAGATAAACAAATTTTGAATACTATTTTGGACAACGGAGGAATTCAATATGCAGTTAAAATATAATATTTATTATAAAATTGAAATTGATAAACTGGTTATTTATCAGTTGCTACCTGAATATAGGAAGTTTATCATTTCAGGTAATATGGAAACTTTAAAAAATTATTACCATGTTTTAGAAGATCTTGATGCTGGAGACTGTGAGTTAAGTAGCGATCACCCATTAATCAACTTTTTGATTTCAAAGTCCATGGTAATGATGCAAAATATAGTTCATAAGGATAACGATCCATTTAAACGTCAGCTTGAAACTTTTGAGGCGTGGGATACAAAGGATATTTTGCCAGAGAAATATCAAGAGCGATTAGCTCACAGTAATGTACTGGTAATTGGTGTTGGGGGGCTAGGTACACCAATTGTCAATATGCTTTGCAATATAGGTATAGGGAAGATAGTTGTTGCAGATGATGATATAATCGAAATCTCAAATTTATCTCGGCAGTTTTTATACTCATTTGAGGATGTAGGAAAAAGTAAGGTTGAAGTAATATCAAGTAAATTAAATAAAAGGAAACTGAGTGAAATTATCCCCTTTAATGAAAAAGTAAAAGCTGATAATGTGGGGGAAATTATTAGAAAATATGATATAAATTTAATTACGGGAATTGATATATCAGAATCTAGTGAAAGAATGCAACTAATTGACAAAATAGCTGATTTAAAGATTCCTTTAGTTTGTGTCAGTGAACATAGCGTTGGCCCGTTAGTTGAAAATAAAATTGAGTTTTACAAATTTAAAAAATTTGTTTCCATGAAATTTCCATTACAGCAAGATTACCTTAAAAAAAGGTTAATAAAAAAGAAAAGAGAAATGCATCCAAGTATTATAACTGATCTGTCAATGGTTGCTGCATTATGTGTTGAAGATATTTATAGATATCTGTCAAAGTTGTCAAAACCAAGACTCTTGGGGAATGTGTACTCATTAAATCCTATAACCTTTAACTACGATATCTATGAAATAACTGATACCTAATTGAATAGTAACTTACGATTTGGAGTAGTATAAATGATATTTGATTACATACAAAAACAAATTGAATTTGTAAAAAAATTTTTTAAGTCTTTAGAATATAAGGATAGAAAAAAGGTAATTACTTTTTTTCTTCTTTCTATTTTTAATAACTTTATAGACTTTATCTTAGTTTTTTTGACTCTTATTTTATTTGAAAATGGTTCAGATTTACTTTCAAAGATATTCTTTATATCAATAACGTCAATTATCTATATGGTCTTAAAAATTTTACATAGTAGATTTAGATGTCATTTTACAGATTTAACTTATACTTTTAGATATTCACAAATATATAAAATAGGTAATGAAATTTTAAAGACCGACTTTGAATTGCTGCAATCAGATACTGAACAGCTAAAGATAGAAAAAGCATACTTTTCTATCTTTAGTGGTGGAAATAAAGGATTAGAATTTCAATTAAATGAACTTTTGGAAGGCTTATCGTTAGCAGTAGTTTATATTTTGAGTGTTATAGTAGTGTTTTTTTTCAATCCAGTGTATTCAGTTATATCAATTTTATTATTTTCGATAAGTTTTTTTATGATATCAATTTACACGAAAATTAAGACAAAATATAAAGAATTTCTTGATAATAATATCGCTACAACCAATTTTCTGATTTCTCAGGAAATAAAAAAAGAAAATATTTTGGATACCAAATATACTCGCAGATTAGATAAGCTCTTATCTAAAAATTATTATCTCAACAATGAGTACTTAGATATTTTAAAAAAAATGACACGAAAAACACTGATTTTCGAAACAATGGAACAGTTTTTACCCTGGTTAGGCTTATTAATATTATTATTGGTTTCTAAACAGTATATTGATTATAAAAATTCATTATCCTCAATAATGGTAATCATTATGCTTGTTAACTACCTATTAAATCAGACAAACCGACTATTTAGGACACTTCGAAATGTATATGAAAATTTTGAAAGCGTTGAAAACTGGAGTCAGTATTTTAAGGATAAAGTCTACCCGAAATCATCAATTATTAACGATGAATTTTTAAATACTTTTCTTCAGAAAGATATAAATATAAGATTTGACAAAATTTATTATCGAGCAAAAGATGAGGGAGATTATATTTTATCAGATATTTCCTTTAAGATTACGGATAAAGATAAAATAGCTATAGTAGGAACAAATGGTTCCGGAAAAACAACGTTAGTCAATATAATATTAGGGTTGCTAAAACCTTCTTCAGGAGATATTTATATTAATAACCAAAAGTTAAAGTATGAGCAATATAAAGCTATAGCTAAGTATATGTTTTCAATCTTACCACAGGAAAATAGCTTATTTAATCTAACTATTTCAGAAAATATATCTCTTTCAGATAATAAAAATGATTTAAAAATTTATGAAGCAATTGATAAAGTTGGTTTATCAAAAAAAATCAGTGATCTAACTAAAGGAGTAGATTCAGAGATCAATAGCCAAGAAGACAATAATGGAGTGGAATTTTCAGGGGGAGAAAGGAGATTATTGTTGTTGTCTAGAGTAGTATATTTTCAAAGAAATTTTGGAATCTTTGACGAAGCTACCTCTGCTTTAGATCCCTCAAAAGAGAGTATGTTTTATGACTTTGTAAAAAATAAATTGCAACATGTAGGAATGATTTTTGTTTCTCATAAAGTTGGTAGTACTAAATTTTCGGATGAAATACTGGTTTTAGATAAAGGGAATATTGTTCAACGAGGAAAGCATGAAGAATTGATAACAAGTGAGGGAATATATCGAAATATGTTTGTCGACGAAGATGAAATGGAGGAAATAGATGAAAATAACCAATAGTAACTATTATAAATTAATAATTTATATCTTAAAAAAAGAACCTAGGTATTCTATCTTCTCCTTTTTAGTAGTTATAACTGATATGATAAGCAATTTGGGGAGACTGGGTTTAATTAGTTGGTTTATCAGTGTTTTGGTTAACAGGCAGCATATTTTTTTTAGACAGCTTATTTATTTTAGTATAGTAATTTTGATGTTCGAATTTGTGCGTGTATTGATTCGACAGCTACATATAATTGGAGGTAAAAAGATAGACGATTCAATTTTGAATAGAACGATAGAGAATGTACTAAGAAAAGACCCACATACAATTATTAGTGAAAATCTTGATAATAAATTAAATCAGTATAGATTTAATCAGACTTACATTGGTGGAGTTAGTAATAATTTTCAGCATTTCGTTAATTTAATCTTCTTTTCATTAAATATTATAATATATTTATTTGCTTTCGGATATTTGTTATTTAAATTATGGAGTGTACCTATTTTTTTCATCTCAATAGTTGTCCTTATATTCGGAATCATTATTATTTTTGTTAGAGATTTGAACCATAAAGTAGCGGTTGAGGAACAGAAGAATTTATTTGAACAAATATTAGGAGTAGAAGAGAGAAGGAATTCCTTCATTTATAATATAATAAATAATTACCCTATTTATAATGTAATTAAGACATTTTCAAGGGAAAAATTTTTCTCAAAAAAATACTTTTTACTTAATGAAAAAGGACTAGATGATTCAATAGAATACAAACATAATAATGATAAGAAATCAAGATTATTTTATAAATTTCAGATAATATTATTTATTGTAATTTATCTTCTCCTAATTTTAAATATAGCTATAAATTTAAATCTATTAGTTGTTATACCAATTTATATTGGTATGGCTACACAATTTGTAATGAGTAGTACTCAAGCTTTTCAGTCATTAGAGAGCATCAATAGAATCGAGCCTTATATATCAAGTGTCACTGATTTTATAGAACCTACAGTAAATAGTCAAACTATGGTTGATATACATGAAATATCTAGTATAGAGTTCAAAAATGTTAGTTTTAAGCCTGAAGAATCAAGGAATAACATTCTTGAGAATGTTAATGTAAAGATTGAGGATATCACTACTTTTTCAAAAATTGCATTAGTTGGTGAAAATGGTTCTGGGAAATCCACATTTATTAAGTTGCTTCTGGGGATATATAGGCCAACTGAAGGGTGTATTTTAATAAATGGTGAAGACGTAGCTTCAATTTCTTTCGATTCGATGATAAAAAAAATTGGTATTTTACCACAGGAATTCTCATTTTTTGCTGGAACAATAGAAGAAAACTTAGCAGTGAATAAAGATATTCAAATAGATAAGTTCAAATATCTTTTAGATAATATTTCAAAAGAGGAAAACTTAACTAACCGCTTGGATAATCAGATAGCATCATTATCTGAGGATAATCAGAATCTAAGTGGAGGAGAAAAGCAGAGACTAGCACTTGCTCGAATACTATTAGATTCTAAGAAAGATTTTTTTATATTAGATGAACCAACTTCAGCTTTTGATCGAAGAAGTGAAAAAAATTTTTTTCAAAATCTAAAGGAATTGGTCTCAAATAAAACAGTTTTAGTAGTGACACATAATTTAAGTGAAATCGAAGATTTTGATAGAGTATTATTTATTAAAAAAGATGGGAGCATAATTGATTCCAGTATTTCAAATATTTATGACGCTGAAGAATTTAATCTTTTATTAAATAAAGATATTTCGAATAGAAAGTTAACAAACTAAGTTTTGTATTCCTCTATCAGATAATATGGGTACGGAATCCACTTTTTCATACCAAACTGATCAATTCCATAGTTTTTTATCTGAAACTCGAGAGAAGATTCCTTATGGTTACCAAGTGATAAACCCTTTTCAGAGGAAACTTCATAGGGCCAAGGAACAAGTAAGAATTATTATAATAAATTTTACAATGATTGTAATAAGAGGAGAATGATAATCGGAAGCTCTCCTGCATGGAGAGGATTGGCTCTGACAGGTATCCCGTTTGAAAATCCTAAAAGAATTTCCAAGTTAACAGATTTATCTACTGGGGGTTATTATGTTAGTAAAGGATCAAGTGATTTTTTGGAACTTGTTATGGAGGATTTTGGTGGAGTAGAGAAATTTTACTCTATGTTTTACATGATTTTCGTATGTCTGATTGGGCTTGTAAGTTGTCTAATAAAGAAGCTGGGACCATCAATGAGGCTCTCCAAGACTTGATGAAACGTTATCCAATCGTATCCATTACAACTGATAACGGTTCTGAGTTTAGTCTCTTATCTGAATTAAATGACATCGAGATTTACTTTACTCATCCTTATTCGTCACGCGAAAGGAGAACAAACGAAAGCTTTAATGGGCTACTTAGAGAGTTTCTTCCTAAAGGACAATCTTTAAACCCACTAACTGAAGAAGAGCTCTCTCAGTATATAGCAGCTATCAATGGGAGGCCTAGACGACTTCACCATTACAAAACTTCAAAATTTCTGTTTGGGCTAGCCCAAACAGCCTAATAAATGGAATATTAGGCTATCAATGAACTTGTTGCACTTGACTTGACAATGTGCGATGGAAATTTTGGATATGGGTAGCTGTCTCTATTTTAGGTTTGATATATGCTATTATTCAAAAAAATTTATAATTATGCTAGTTTGTCAGCTTGAGTAGTTTTTGTTCAAAATTTAATAAACAATTTTCAATGCGGATTATCTAAAGATCGCTTCTCAGATGAGAGTGATTTCTCTAACTTATATAAATTATCTTCATAGAGTGTCCTGTTATTCATGTTATCACAGTATAGATAGTTTTTTGGAATCAATAGAAAATGGCTCTTTTCTACCCTTAGTCAAGTCTATCAAGGCTTTAAGTAATAAAACAGATAAGACAGTAGCTATTCTGAGGATACTGTCTTTTTATTTGAAAAAAACATTAAAAATAGCGCAAAAAAACTCTTCTTGTGCTATACTGTAATTGAGATTTTTTAAATTTTCGGTGTTAGAACTGTTGCCTCAGTCCTAGCACTTTTTCTTTGTCGTATTCTTGGTGTGTTGCGAGAATTTTGTAAATGATACGAAGCAGCTTATGTGCGCAAGCAATGACGGCTTTCATCTTACTTCCTCTTTGGGAAATTTTGCTATAAAAAGATGAAAACGCATTGTCTTTAGAGTGAGCCGCAATCAATCCCGACATGGTCAAAGCCTGTTTGATATATCGATTTCCTTGCGTGATATGTGAGGATTTTTTAATGCCAGCACTTTCATAAGATCCTGGGCAGAGCCCAGCCCAAGAAGCTAAGTGTGCGTCTGATTGAAAAGCCTTCACATCTGGTCCAATCTCAGCTAAAATAGTGGCTGCACAAGTTTCACTCACACCAGGAATCATTTGAAGTAATCTATTTTCTTCAGGGAAACTCCTTTTCGATATAAGCTATTATTTCACTCCTTAATTTATTCATGAGTTTTTGATACAATTGATATTCTTCTAGGCTTTGCTCCAAGAGAAATCGATCCTCCAGTGACAACTTCCCATTCATGGCCTCCATTAATTCTTCGGGACTTGCTTTGACATGCTTGTGAATACAAGCTGTCACATTGTCATAATCAATGAGTTCCCCATTGATAAAGAGCGTTAAAAGAGACTGTCCTGTCTTAGAGAAGATATCAGAAAGATAGCTGGTTAGTTTGATATTAGCACGTTGTAAGAGGTTATGAATCTCATTCTTTATTTGAGTTTGACGTTGTTTGTAAGAACGTAACCTACGAGTGAGTAAACGTAACTGCATCACTTCAGGGCTTGGAATGTAAGATGGCTCAATAAGTCCACAACGTCCGAGCTGTGCAATCCATTCGGCATCTTTCATGTCTGTTTTTCGACCAGGCACATTCTTGATATGTTGGGGGTTAGCTAATATCAAATTGAGTTCTGAGTCTGAGAATATATTAAAGAGTGGTACCCAATATTGGCCAGTGCTTTCAAAAAAGACATGTGTGACGTGATTTTCCAATAACCAATCTAAGGCGTTTTGGAGAGCTATAGTTGTTGTACCAAATTTTTTCTGAATCTTTTTAGGTTTATTGCTTTCTAGTGGACCATCTAGAATACAACAAACGATAGACTTTTGGTGGACATCAATTCCACAACAAGTTTCAATCATAACTTCCATTACAAAAACCTCCTGTTAACTATTGAACAATAGAACAAGAGGCTATTAGTAATTTTATTTTCATGCTCAAGGCATATTCGAGTTATCTCATGACTCTTGTTCATCCAGTTTTTGATACAGGCTAGGCAAAGCCCTATTAAAGACAACGGATTGGTATTGTTCACCTTCATTATAAGCCGAACTTTCTTTTCTGTCATGAGTTAGTAGGCTAAGCCTGCTTAGAGTTTTTGATCCATAAAAGGGCATGCTAAAAAAACACCTCATCTGGTATTTTTTGAAACAAGGTGTTACAATAATACGGCATAGACAGCCTTATCGATTTTGGGTCAAAGAGTAATCGTAAAGTTTGTTATGCGTAATGAGGTGATACATTTTCCTAATAAGGCGGTGTATAGAGGTAATCGTATGTGGCTTAGTTGAAGCTATTGTCGATTGTCTTTTTCGTTTCTCATAAAAGTTAGCGATATGGCAGGGATTGGTATGGCTAGCTGAAGCGATGTTGTAAATGCACTTGAACAAGATTTTTCTGGCATAAGGATTCCCACGCTTAGTGATATGCTCTTGACCTAGGAAATCTCCCGATTCATAGTGTTTGAGATCAATACCGATAAAAGTGTTGATTTGATTAGCAGACTTAAAGCAACGAATGTTTCCTAATTCGCCAATAACGCTTGTAGCCGTTGTTTCTGCGATACCAAGAATAGAGAGAAGAAACTCATATTCAGGTAGAGTTTTAGCTAACTCTATCAACTGTTCTAAAACTTGTTCTCGACGGTTTGTCAATCTTATAAGTTCCTGTGCATTATACTTAACCTCTTCTATCATAGGAGAGGTTTTTGAAATGGCAGAATAAGATTGCTTTGCCAGTCCAACTAACTTTTCAGCCAAGTTACCTACTCTGTTCTCTGAAATACGTTTAGAGGTTGACTGGCGAATAGTCTCTTTCAACTCAACTTCTGATAATTTTAGCACCCAATGCTTGGTTGGGAAGATGGACATGAGATTCCAATATTGCTCACCTGTAGGAGTAGATAGTAGATTTCTGGGAAGGCGACTTGAAGAACTTTGTGCAGCCTATTCTTCGTCCTTACGATATCCTCTGTCAGATTTTGGTAGAATCGACTAAGATCATGCAAGTTTTGATAGACTTCTTCTTGAACGTAAGTTGGCTTACGGTTTAAGACGAATTGTGACGAAGCTAGTTTCTCTGCATCAATCTTATCGGTTTTCCGAACTCGTAATCCATCAAGTTGCTAAAGGATTAAGACGTGTATAGTCATAGCTGTCTTCTTCTAGAAAGGCCTGAAGTCGGCGAGAGTAGACACCAGTAGCTTCGAAAATAATTACGAGGTTGCTCACGGTCTTTAGATCTTCCAGTAAACGAGAAAATCCGACAATGTCATTAGGTATAGTATAGCCATAAACCTTCTCACCGTTGACTAAAATTGCCACCTCAGAACTTGTTTTACTCACATTAATTCCAAATACTGCACACATGACATTACCTCTTTGTCTTAAATGATTCCTTATTTTAGTGATGTCATTTTCAATACTCGACGTCTAGCGTCAAAAGAAGCCACGACTTTACAAGACACCACTACTTTAACACAAATAAAAAGTAGTGAGTACTCTCTCCCGTCGGAGATTTCTTCACTACTAATCTTAGTATGTTTACTATATGCTTAATACGAATTTAATATAAGTTTATCTGAAGAAGCACTTTACTGTTATTAGCAAATGCGGGAGATATAATTAGTCTTAAATAATAGTCATATAGCTATTTAATTGCGGAATCCTACTATACCGGTTTTTTATTGCGATAAGCGATTATGAGAAACTGTTTGAATTAATAGGTTCCCTACCAAAAAAACTGCCAAATTTATTTTTGGCGGTTTTTTTGTTTCTCTATTTTAGACTGGTTTTGTTTATCATATCCTCTACTATGAGATTGAAATATGAACGCTTTTTTTGATTTATTGTTTTTTCGCTTGAAATAATTAAAGCATATATGAATAGATTGTCACCTACATCATAATTTATGTCTGATACTCGCATTTTTTTACTATATTGGAGTTTGACTGTGAAGTCAAAATTGTCCTTAACAATAAGTTCAATCCAATTAGAATTATTTTTTCGAATATATGAATGACTTTTCCGTATACATAACATTTTGCATATGATTTGGGATGTGAGAATCCTAACTTCTTTTGATTATCAAAAAGGGCTCAGATAGTTCACTTTGCGATTCAGAAATTGAATCAATTATGATAAATTGATCAATACCTCCAAAACTATTTTGTTCATTTTCAATATGTGCTGTAATTATCACATATATTCATATCGTGAATCAATATATTTTATAACAGTGAGTTTTTTATTATTATTTGAGAAAATTTGTAACTTGGTTCCTTCGAACTTTATTTTTCCTTTTATGCTAACTTCAACTCTATCTAATCCTAAGAAAGCGGTCGTGTTGGAAAAACAATCATAGATATGTTGCTCATTATTAATGAGATCTTTTTCGCTATGTTTTTTTATCATAAAAGAATATTTTCCTTTCGTTTATGATATTATGTTGTTTTTTACACATATTTCTTTCAATTTTGAAAAGCTTAAAGCGAGAATGAGAGTGACGCGTTAACTTTTTAAGTTGGTCAGAAAAAGTAGTCTAGAATAAAATAAAAAAAGCATAATAGAAAATAGAAGGAATTTTTCTTGATTTTGTGAGCTACAAATAAAACTATTTTTCTTCTATATAATAGGTAAGATAAATAATAAAATAACAGCTGGATGAACAATTATTTTTGATGCCCAATTATCCATGTGAGTTTGAAGTGACATTTTTAGATGATTACCATAAAAAACACAACTACCCACTATTTTATGAATCCTATCTTCAAAACATTATGGAATTCCTTGAAAGTCAGGATATAAAGAACGGAGCTGATGCCTTTGTAGATGATCATCAAAATCTTGTTTTTGTTTTATATGGACAAGGCTATCGAGCCGAGGGAAAAGAGGGAATACTTACAACCCAAGTAACTGTAAAAGCTTATGATGAAGACAATAAACCGATTAACTTCGCAAATTTATTAGATTCCTTAATCGTCTCAGAATATCAAAGGGAACCGAATCTTTGGGAGATCTCTCATGATTGATCTCTATCTAAGTAAAAATAGCCAAAGAAATCAACTTCTTTTGGATTTCTTTCAAAAGTATGGCATAGAGGTCACTCCTCATTCTATTTCTGAAATGACAAAGGACAAATTAATTGAAATGATGAGCTATTCTTCAGATTGTTTTGAGTATTTATCTCCCAATTTATTACGATTTAAGAACCGTGACAATCTAAGATTAACAGATTTCGTTGAGATGATTTTAAAAAATCCTGAACTAACCATCAGACTTCCTCTTGCGGTTTCAAATAAGCGAGTTTATCCAAATCTGAATTTGGAAGAGGCTAGAGCTCTATTGCCAAGAGATACGAAACAATTGATTTACATGGCACAAACACATTATTTATCTAGCTAAAGGAGAAGCAATATGGCTGAACGATTTTGGGGGAACTTGTCCATTATTTTGACTGAAAGAAATATCAGCTGGATTGAGTTAAGCAGAAAAATGTTTGCGGGAGAGTTTCACTATCCAAGTGAATTGAATCGTTTGTATCAAAAGATTGTGAGTCTCCATGCACAAAGTTCGACCAAAGCAGATGCCATGAAGAAACTACGAACAAAGAAGACTTTGATGGAATCCCAAAAGATTGGGAAACAACAAAAACTAGCTCGTACAGGTATCTATTTGGAAAAAGTAGGTCATGTAATTAGAAAGCAATATCGATGAAGCTGAGGAGCTATTAAAAACCATGACAGAGACAGGAGATAAACTGTTTCAAACAGTCTTCTTGATTGGTGTCTTTGGTCAGGATGAAGAAGAACTCAAACAAGCTCTAGACACTATCCAACAAGTGGCCGGCTCAAATGACCTAATGATTGATAAAGAAGTCAAAGCCGCAAAAGAGAATCTAAGAAATTGCAGTCCATTTATGATGCGATTTCCGAATCATACTAAGCAGTCCTGATAGGTTACTTTTTTGAGAGATTATAGATGTTTACAACATTTTTTAAGAAAAACCAAGACAGTGGTGATATATTTAAGAAGCTAATTCATCGACTATCTGATATGTCCGTCCCAGATCTTGAAAAAATAGACCTACTGATAGATATCATTTTCACTCCAAATCAAGAAACAGAACAACTTAAAAGAGAATCAACTTATAGAGAAGAAACTTTGAACGACACATTAAAGGAAGCTAAGAATCAACTTCATAAGGAACAATTAGAGAAGAATTTAGAGAGATTTAGGAAAAACAGCCAATAACGCACCAAAAATGGTGCGTTTGCTTTTTCTAAATGTTATAATGGTGGTATCAAATAAAAGGAGTCTGCTATGATTGGAAAAAACATAAAATCCTTACGTAAAACACATGGCTTAACACAACCCGAATTTGCCCGAATTATAGGAATTTCTCGAAATAGCTTAAGCCGTTATGAAAATGGAACTAGTTCAGTATCTACAGAACTAATAGACATCATTTGTCAGAAGTTTAATGTATCTTATGTCGATATTGTAGGAGAAGATAAAATGCTCAATCCTGTTGAAGATTATGAATTGACTTTAAAAATTGAAATTGTGAAAGAAAGAGGTGCTAATCTACTATCTCGACTCTATCGTTATCAAGATAGTCAGGGAATTAGCATTGATGATGAATCTAATCCTTGGATTTTAATGAGTAATGATCTATCTGACTTGATTCATACGAATATCTATTTAGTAGAAACTTTTGATGAAATAGAGAGATATAGCGGCTATTTGGATGGAATTGAACGTATGTTAGAGATATCTGAAAAACGGATGGTAGCCTAATGGAAATCCAAGATTATACTGGTAGAGAATTCAAACATGCTTTAGCAAGGAATCTTCGTTCTCTGACAAGAGGAAAAAAGTCCAGTAAGCAACCTATAGCGATTTTGCTTGGAGGGCAAAGTGGTGCCGGTAAGACTACAATTCATCGTATTAAACAGAAAGAATTTCAAGGAAATATTGTTATCATAGATGGCGATAGTTTTCGTTCTCAGCATCCACACTATTTAGAACTGCAGCAAGAATATGGCAAAGACAGTGTTGAATACACCAAAGATTTTGCAGGCAAAATGGTAGAGTCTTTAGTAACAGAATTGAGTCATTTGGGATACAATCTTTTGATAGAGGGAACTTTACGAACGATTGACGTTCCAAAGGAAACAGCACAACTCTTGAAAAGTAAGGGATATGAAGTACAATTAGCCTTGATTGCGACAAAGCCTAAGCTGTCCTATCTGAGCACCCTTATCCGATACGAAGAACTGTACGCTATCAATCCAAATCAAGCACGCGCAACTCCAAAAGAACATCATGATCTGATAGTGAACAATCTAGTTGAGAATACCCACCAGCTGGAGCAATTAGGTATCTTTGAACAAATCCAAATCTATCAACGAGATAGGACCTGTGTTTACGATTCGAGAGATGATGAAATATCAGCAGCAGCTGTTCTTCATGAATTATTGTTTGGAGAGTGGAGTCAGGTAGAAAAGGATATGCTTAAATCTGGAGAAGAAAGATTTAAAGATTTAACTAATTGAAATGGTTGTTAGAACAAAAATTTTAAAATATAGTCTACTTATAACTTTTGTTAGTTGTTTAATGTGGGCGAAAATTTTTTAGAACCAAAAAACGCATAGTATCAGGTGTTGAAAAACTTGAAATTATGCGTTTTCTTGTGGGAAGATTTACTCCATTTTCTTCAGGAATTGAGATTTTGCCCATCTCTTTTTATTATATTTAAGGATATTTGAAAGATGTATTTTAGAAAAACAATTATGGAGTCCTTAATACGGAATATAGTATAAATGCTGATTCAAAGTGAAGTTTTATATGTTTTTTGCTTTTGTTGAGTATAAAATCTATTAACTAAAGTCGAACTACAAAAATTAATTTAAGATGAAGTGAACTGTAGACTTTGGAAATGTCTCTTACTCGATTTCAGAATGAATTACTGATACGGGATTAAAAGAACTAAGTATTTCTTCTTGTTTTGAATGAGATACGTGAGTATAGATTTGTGTGATTGATATAGAACTATGTCCAAGAATTTGTTGAATATATCGAATATCTACATCACTATCTAGAAGCATTGTCGCAAAGCTATGTCTAAACATATGCGGTGTAATAGTTCTAGAAAAGTTATTTTGTTCAACGATTCTCTTTATTACTAAACGTACACTTTGCTCTGACAATGGTTTAAGTGAATGTTTCCCTGGGAACAAGAAATCATTGGATTCATTTCTTGTTTTATTTATATATGTTTCTAATAAATTGAATGTTTTTTGATCTCCTAAAAATAGGATACGTTCTTTCTTACCCTTTCCTATAATATGGAGTGTCTTATTGGACAGATTAATGTCTTTGAGATGAATGTGGCAAAGTTCAGAAATTCTGATGCCTGTTGAAAGTAAAAGTGAAATAATTAGTAGATTTCTTTCAGCGTGTTGTTTTTGATAGTCAGTTTTAGATACAATTACTTTCCGTTCTAAATATATAAAAATACTTTTCAGAATGTCATACGGAATCGTTTTAGGCAATACTTTTTCAGTTCTAAATTGAAAGCGCAATTGATTGAAGGGATTCTCTTCAATTATGTTCTGGTATTTTAGATAGTTATAAAACACCTTCATACAAGCAATTTTTCTTCTTAATGTATTCGTTTTTATGTTAGATCGTGTCAACTGTTCTATATAGGATTCGACATTATCATAGTCTGAGTTATAAAATTGCATAAGATCATTCTTATAAGCGCGAATCGTGTGTGAACTCAAACGCTTATGAGTTTTGCAATAATCTAAGTAAGTAGAAATAAGTTTATAATCCATAAAAATCTCCTTTATCAATAATCATGCTATTATAAACCTATTTGAGTGCTTCGTATAGTGATAATAAATTGTTATCGGTAGGAGATGTTTTATGTATTACGGTCGCGATACTGAAATAGAAGAATTAAAACAGCATTTTAAATTTTCTAGTAATGATAAAAATAGTTTATATATTATTAATGGTTTAAGTGGTAGTGGTAAAACCGAGCTAATCAAAGAGGTTTGTCAACAAGTTTACAGCCATGATAAAGAAGCCTTTATTCTCTACATTGATGTTATAAATGATGGGTTTGAAAGTAATAAATTTTTTGAAAATCTACTAAAAGGAGCGTATGTCCCAACACAATTCAGAAGAAATCTATGCTTATCAATACCTCAAAAATATTCGTTTTCAAATTATTTAAGAAAACAAAAACTAACAAATCTAACTCTGAAACATAGTTTTAGGTTAATCAGATCGTTTATTGCATTCGATACAACTTACAAAAAAGTAATTGATTATCCTTGGGAAGAAGTTATTACTGAAATAAAGGAGGGAATATTTGAAAATGATTTATATTTAAGATATTTCAGTCATGTTTCAAAAAAAATCCGTCTTAATATTATTATTGATAATTATCAATTTTTATCTGAAGATATAAAAATAAAATTTGAAGATGACTTTAATACACTTCAAAGCGGAATCTCTTTAACAATTATAAACCGAACAAATGATAAGATAAAATCGATTGATAAACTAGATACATTGGACAATTATACTCCTACTGTATTAAATTTATCGTATCTTACTGAGGATGAGTGTAAATTACTAATAAGAAATAAAATTGCTTTACTTGATAATGTCAAATTGAATCAAATATGGCAGATAACACAAGGTAATTATAAAGATATTGAATTAATTATTAACAGACTTATTGATAATCCAAATTCAGAATTATTTAATATTTCTGATATATATGACAAACTTCCAGATATTCAAAAAAATATACTTATCATATCATCGATTTTTCCTGCTGGTATGAGAAAAGATATAGTTTTTAACTACATTAAATCTATATTAGACGAAAATACTGAAGTAGCTGATTCTCTAAAATCCCTTATTGATGCAGGTTTTGTCTATATTAATGGAGATACAAATGATAAAATCAAAATTTCACACGAATCAATTGTAAATGGTATTTTAAATCACACAAATGCTTCTGATCTTCAATTAGTAACCAACAATCTAAAAATATATTTAGAGCAAACTATCCTATCTATAGGAGTTGGTGGCGAGTTAGCTTATTTAATTCACTGCTTAATAAATATATGTAATATTGAAGAGTTGCGGCAAAATGTAGAATATATCAAACAGTTACTTGAAATCGAATACAGGAAAAATTCATATTTTTACATTGTATCTTTGAGTAAGAAGATACTTCATTTAATAGAATTATTACCCGAAAAATACTTACATTATATATTGAACTCGTACCAGTGGATTTCTGATTTTAATGGAGGTTTAGCTATTTTAAACAGTCTTCAAAAAGATAATTATTCAAAAGATTTACAGCTATACTATCCTAGATTTCAAATTCAAAAATATGAATTTGAGGAGGCGCTAAAATCACTGGAAAAGTTAGAAAATTGCTCTGGAACATTACTCTACAAGCTAAATGCTTATGGTCATTTAGGTAAAGATCGAGAGGCAATTAAACTCCTTAATGAAAGCATGAATTCTGTAGAAAAAGACGACTTCTATTATATTATTTTACGAAATTCTGCTCATTATTTCCCAACTAAAGAAGCTACCGAAAATCTCAAACTAGCATTGGACTATTTTCAACGTAATGAATATCAAATACCTGTTGCAACAGTATATAATAATTTAGGTGTTGTTAATATCTGGGACGGAGAATATGATATAGCTTTAGAGAATCTAAATAAGGCCTCAAAAATACTAAAAAAATATGATTCAAATGAAATTTTTGAACCATATTGTAATAAATCAATTATTTTTTTGATGAATAAAAATTATCAACAATCTCTGAAGTATATAAATAAATCACTTCAAGAATGTCCTAAAGCTTTGACCTTAGATATTAGGATGCTCAAGTTAAACAAATTAATTATTGAATTGATTTCTGAAAGAATCTCTTTTACAGAATTTCAAAATTCACTAAGAAACTTTGAGGAAGAAATTCCACTCATAGACGATCCTTGGTATAAATTTCAAATAGTATACAATTTACAACAATTTGATGATATTCCTTTTGTTTGTGAAAAAACTTATATTGATGATTATCAAGACGGACTCACTAAATACTATCTGTTGATTCCTTACAAAAAAAATAATTTCTGTATAGGTCTTTCTCCTAATTGGAGATATTAATTTGTTCATGGTACTTGCGAATGAGATCTAAATATATGGAATAATCATATTGTTTATATTTTAATAAATTAGCTACTAGTTTAGCTAATTTTTTAATATCATCATCAGTATAGGATAAATTTGTAATTCCGATTGTTCCTAATCTTATTCCTGAAGTCGTCATTGGTCCGTGTGTATCATTTGGAATTTGATTTCGGTTAACTAATATTTTATGTTGAAAAAGTAGATTCTCTGCATCCTTACCACTCAAGTTTAGATTCAGTAGATTAACTAAAATTATATGAGTCTTTGAGTTTTTATAAACAACATCAACCCCTTCTTTACTTAATTGTTTTATAAACAATAAAGTATTTTTTATAACCTGTTGTGCATAATCTTGAATATCTATTGATAATAATTTGATTAAACAGATACATTTCGCAAATAATGCATTTTGTGTAGGACCTCCCTGTGTTCTAGGAAAAATTGAATTAGTTATTTTTTCTTCAAATATAGAACGATACATTAGTACTCCTCCTTGAGGCCCACGTAAGCATTTATCCATTGTAAAAGTAACGAAATCCACATATGGAAAAATCGACTTATGTAGCTTTGCCATAATATATAAAACACTATGGCAAATATCCGCTAAAATAAGGGTATTGGGGCTAACCTCTTTTATAATTTCATAAATTTGTTGATAATTAAATTCATTTCCATACGATGAAGCACCAATAATAATCAATTTAGGTTTATATTTATCTAATAATTCCTTTAATTCGATATAATCAATATTTAAATCATGATCTAAGTGATAATATTTTACAGTACCTTTGCCTGTATAAGTGTGTGAAATATGTCCTCCGTCTTTTGGAGATAACGATAAAATATAATCGTCACTTTCTAAAACACAATTATAGACTATTTGGTTAGCCTGAGTTCCTGAATGTGGTTGCACATTAACTCTATAATCACCAGGATTTAAATCAAAAAGTTGAAGACACAATTCTTCTGAATATATTTCAATATTATCCAATGAAGTACAATGAGGAAAAAAGCGTTTTTCAACAGCTCCCTCTGTTGGCAGAGTAGCGAGAGGGAAACTTTGAATCTCTAATACTTCGGTGAATGGATAGCTAATACATGCAGCAAGATTTATTACGCTATTCTGTTCTTGGTTATATGAATCAAGAATTTTATTTAACTTCTGATAGATTTCACCTTCAAATTTATTAATTTTATACACTGACTTCTCCTACCGATAACAATTTATTATCGTTAGTATACCATAATTTGTAGTTAATCATATTTTTCCAGTGATAAAATCTCCAAACTAATCTTGATATGATGTGGCTTTCACTAATAAAGAAGTAAGTCATGTTTAACAAAGTGAAGGCTCGATTTCTGGTTGGAGTAGAGGTTTAATCGTAATAAGTTTTATTGTTATGATTGGCTATAAGATTGGTTCACAATCTATTTCAAAACAAACCGAGAACCAAATACGAGAAGAAGCAAATAAACTTTTGACAAATTAAAAACAAAAAGAAAGAGCGACAGTTTTATCAGATGAGTTTGTTAAAGAATCTCTTACTCAATCTTTCACCAAAATAGTAAATCCAAAGTAGAGTATAGATAAAATGTACAAAATAGCTTTTGCGTATAATACTACATGGAATTGTAAGTATCATATTGTTTTCGTCCCAAAATATAGACGTCAGATAATTTATGGGAAATACAAAGCAAGTATTGGTCAAATCTTACGGTTATTATGTGAAAGAAAAGGCGTTGAAATTCATGAAGCAGAAGCTTGCCCAGCTTACACTCACATGTTGGTGAGTATACCACCGAAACAAATTATTTCCTCATTTATGGGATATTTAAAGGGTAAAAATAGCTTAATGATATTCGATCGACACGCTAATTTAAACTATAAATATGGGAACCGCAAATTTTGGTGTCGCAGGTTTTATGTTGATATGGTTGGGCGAAATCAGAAGTGACTTGAAGAATATATTCGTAATCAATTACAAGAAGACGTGATAGCAGATCAGCTCAGTCTTTTCGAGGAATATGATCCGTTTACAGGTGAGAAGAATAAAAGAAAGTAGTCTTGATCTGACCCGCTAGTCGGGACAGCTAGTAAAGGTGGTGCTGAAGGGAAACCATTCGGTAGGCCTTTTAGGCCTCGGCCGGTAGCAGAGGCTTTCAGCCGAAGAGCAAAACACCCGTTCTGATATGATACCTCTTAAGTAGACATGGTAAATACCTAAAATCTACTTAAGAGGTATTTTTATGTCTAGAAGAGAAAATTACACTCCATTCGAGAAAGAACAAGCTTGTATCGATTATATTAATGGTAATTGTTCCAGATCTGAAATACGTAACTGTCTCCATATTTCCACAAGGGCGATTCAAGATTGGGCTGCTATCTATAAAAAATATGGGATTTTAGGATTTACAAAGAAAACAAAAAATCGTTCCTATTCAAAAGAATTTAAAATGGAACTTGTAAAAAATGTATTAGTAGTGGCGAAGAAAGTTTAATTGACAAAAGGAATCATCACAAACTAGCTGACGAGGTTAGGTAAATAGCGCCATGAATCAAAATACTTAGTGATTGAATGCTTTAACAGAAATAAAAGTTGAAGCATTAGCTGAATGTGCAATCTGCTCGGAATTACGTGTTCTGCATTTTATGAATGGAAACATAGAGTAGTCCCAGCAGAGGAACAGTACAACCGTAGGGATAAGCAAAAAGGTCAAAAGTCTTGTTTGACACCAAAGTTGAAAAAGGAAATTGAGAACGGTAAAAAATCCTCTTGGTCGCCTGAACAGATTTGTGGTCCGCTATCAGCTTGAACAAAAGCCAATGGTAGCTTTTAAAACTATTTATAACTGGCTCTATGCTGGTTTGATTGATCTGGATTTGAGCGTCCTTCGTCATAAAGGAAAAACTCGACAACCCAAAGAAACACTTGGAAGATTTAGGCTTGGTACGCCAATTTCCCAAAGAAAACAGATTTAGCGACTATCTCTGATGAGGCTTTGAACAAGGCCTTATATGATATCAATCACCGACCACGAAAATGTTTACCTTACAGAACTGCTTGTGAAGCCCTAATAGAAGAGTTCGAGTAAATGTTGCACTTATTCTTGCAATTTATCAAGTATACATTATCAGAGAAGTATATCAATCTGGCTCTTGGTTTTGAGTTCTAATTTGTGCGTGGGTGTCACTGGGTTAAAAAAGGTATATGAGGTTTAGTATAATGGTTCCAAAAAATTGAAGAGAAGGACTAGACAAATGACAAGAACACCAGGTAATAAAAAATGGTTACAAAATATTGCTAAGAAAATCAATCTTCCACTTTATCCGAAGAAAATATTTAATGGGGAAGAAGTCACTCTCATGCCTGATGGGACAGTTCGATTATCTGAAACAGGAGAAGAGCCTTCAGCTGAAGCACTGGAAGCCTATCAAGACTTCGTTAAGAAATTCAATGAAAGACTACGCCGTTTTGGGGTAAGAACAATCGATGGAAAAGCAACATTGAATACTGTCTCTCGATTTTCGGACGACTATTATAAGAAGTATGCCTCGACACCATTACTGAAACAAGTTTACCCAAAGAATGACTTTCCTTTCCATTTGCAACTTCAAGAGGATTACATCATTCAGATTAACTATAGTCAAGAAACAGATTACGAGTTAATAAGTAAGCAACTAAACCAGTTAGATATGGATATCCTACTATTTATAGCTACTTTCCGAAATGTTCAACTCCTTCAAATTTCAAGGGAGTTTGGTTTACCGATTCCTAAAATCAAACCGCATCTCAAACGACTCAGAGAGTTTTACTTGGTTCAAGAGTGGGAGTTTGAACGTGAAGACACTCCAGGGGCTCTTGCAACAAGTTACTCTATTTACAGTCATGGAACGATGTTGCTCTTACTAGCAAATAAGATCAGCAGAAACTTCACTTATAAATGGAAAGATATTCTTCGGGAAGAAGATAACTACTCTCCTATTCGATACTGGAAGGTCGTAGATGCCTATCAGAACTTCAAATTTAATCAAAACTATGCCTATTTTGTTCCTACGTCAAAACTGGAGAAGTTCACGTATACAGTGACAAAGACACAAGAAAAGAGTGAGAGTAAAAGTCCTCTTTCTGGTATGGAGAAACGAAAATCAGAATTACAAGCCAAAAAGGCGAAGAAGAAAGAGCATACGTATACAGTCCATGTCCCTAGATATCTCTTTATCGGTCAGTTAGCACTTAATAAAAAGGCAGATGACGGTACAAAGAATCTTTTTGATGTGTATCCTTATATCACCAATGTAGGTGATACCAGCGATCTTGATAAATTGCTAAATGTCTTTAAACACTTTGGACGTTTCGAGGACGGTTTAGACGAAGAGGGAAACAAACGTTATCTACTGATTATAGTGGACAATTTTGATGATATTCAAGAAATTGAAGACAAATATATGCTTATCGAAAATGGTGGCTATAAGAACCTTAATAACATTATTTTCCTTAACCTAGAACTTGCTGCAGAAGAAGGGATTGATAAGTCTCTAGTTGTTATCAGAAGTCAAAATGCAACAGATGGTGGTCGTGTGGCCAAATACATGCCCTTTAGAATGAATGAAGCGTTTAACGAGCGTCCATTAATTAAAGATGCCGAACTAGAAGAGTTAAATCAAGAAGAAGGTGATACTGATGCTTAATATCTATATTGATCCCTACGTCCTATCTCCTTTTGAAGCCTCTCCCTTTTTTCATAAGCTGACTAACTTTGCAAAATCTAAAGACCACAGAGTCGCTATTATGGGATTTAAGTCACATATTTCTTGGAATGCTCTATCGTATTTAGAAGATAAAGCTAAGATTACGATTACCCACAATCATGCAGATTTAGAGGATGAGAAAAAACATGCCGTTCTGCTAGCGGGCTATTTAAAAAAGGATATTGAGTTAGTAACGTCTTCAACAAACCACATTACAGATATCTTTCTCTTTGATGAGCAGGCTCAGATGGATACGAATACTTTGTCTCAGCTACTCAGCAAGGTCCCTTACGTACATTACCTATCAACAGAACATTTTTTCCATTCTCCCCACGTCAATAATTTCCCTAAGAACAGACCATTTATTTTTAATACCCAACTTTTTCGAGACACGAGAAATATATATTTTGCTAACAGTTTAGTAGAGGGTCACGGTCCTTTATTTGAAAGTTTAGCTAAGAATGATATTACCCAACAATCTTTTTTTGGTAACAACAACTATATCTATATACCAGGTCATAATGGAAAAGAAGAATCACGCGCTAAAGTCATTATGAATGTCACCAAAATTGAAGACTTGACGGTTGAAGGCATAAAACCTTTAGAGCCAGTATCAGCCACTTTAGAACCTCAACAAAGCATGAAAGAGCTACGTTTAGACGAAATTGAAGAACGTCTAAAGCAGAAAATGAAAAGCTCCGATAAAATTAAAAACAATGAAAATTCAAGTGAAGTCTTGAAAATTACCTCTGAAACCCTTACAATGATAAGGAAGGTAATGGATTGTATTGGGAGGATGGAAAATAGTTTAAATGCTAAGATGGCTGAACAAGCTGACGACAACAATAAACTTGATTCAGATTTTGATCCATTATATGCCTTCAGGGCCCAACATGATAAATTGGGGGAAGATTAAACACTAATAAAGGGTTGAAGGAGATTAAAATGACTGATGAAGTAATGACTAAAAAAAACATTTACTTAGTGTCAGACGTTGACAAAGCTAGGGAACTTGAGGCATACATCGTTAGTACTAAAGATGGTATGGAAGTCTTTGGACTTATTGGTTGTGATGAACTTGAGGAATTAACAGATGCTCAGCGAGAATTTGTGCAGAGCGATGAAGCGATGCAATTCAAAAGTAATTAAGCAAAGACCTCTATGAAAATAAACTACAAATAGATTATTTTTCTGAAGACTATATCCGATTTGAAGAGGATTTTCAACGTTATTCAGCATTGAATATTCCGTTAACATTTCTGATTGATGATATTTTGAGAACTATGGCCATGAACCAGATAAATTATTTTTACTTTGAGATTTCGGTTATTAAATCAAGGAAGAATATTAGAATGTTTCGGTACAGAGGAGAGACGTTAAAAATTAAAAGTTCTACATATTGTGTCTTATAAGTGTTTACCAACACAATATATAGGGGCTTGACAAGTATGATATAATAAAAATAGATATTGGAGGTTGTATGGAAAAAATTCCAGAAGTGGTTTGGGAACGATTAACTGATTTTTTTGGTTTTAGTATGCCACTAGGTGTCGTTATTATTCTCTTTATTATGGGGGTAGTTTTTTACATGAATTCTTCTTCTAGTTTAAGAAAGAGTTCTAAGGCCTTATCGGAACACTATAATGGATTATTTCAAAATATGACCACCAGTAACGAACAGCTACAGAAACAAAACCAACAGTTGAATGAACAATTAGAGCAATCTCAAGCTAGAAATGAAAAACTCGAGGATAAGATAGTAGCAATACTTGAAAGGACAGAGTAGGGAGGAAAATATTATGGTTATCGCTATTTTCTTTATAGTACTATCAATCTTAACGTTTGTTTTTTTGACAGAGAAAAGAAAGAATCAGCAAACGACTTTTGAAATTTTGGGACAGCTACATGACTCATATCTAACATATTATTTAATTCAAAATAAGGAATTAGCCGATACCCATCCTACTTTTTATGGGATAGTGAAATCCTTTAAAAATATTGATTTTAGTAAGACAGAGATCCTTAAAAAATCAATGAGACGTGTCGGAGAAGATGATAGTACGATTTCTGAACTATTGAAAAATGAAATGATTGATATTGCAGAAAATGGTGATACATCAGCCAAGGCTTTGCTAGGTTGGTATGTAACAACGTGCCGTACTATTGATGAAGTAATCTCTGAACCAAGTTTCGAACTTATATTTAAAGATAATATTGGAGAAATCGTTATTCAACCGCAGAATATAAGTCGCAGTGATGTATCAGCATCTAGTAATCTTTGTGTAGCATAATTGTCTGTTGAGCCTATTTTAACGGCTCTTTTTTTGGCTCTCAGATATATGCCTAGCTCCATATAAACTTACAATTTAAAAAGCTGCTGACATCTATTCGGAAAATAAGTATTTGTTGAATACACATATTAGTTATGATAAACTACTACTAACAAGAAAATTGTTAGATTTGAGGCTAATATGAAACAAGAAACACTTATGAAAAATATAAACGAGTTGCTTGAGATTATGCCTTGGTATGTTAAGGAATATTATCATGCAAAGCTCGTTATTCCTTATAGCTACAAGACACTGTATGAGTACTTAAAGGAATATAGACGATTTTTTGAATGGTTGATTAGCGATCATGAGAAATTAGGTGAAACTGTATGTTATGCAGACTATGATACGATTGCTGATGTTCATATTGATGAGCTGGCCCATTTACCAAAGTCTGTTATCGAAGGCTACTTTGTTTACCTTCGTGAAAATACTGAGCGTCGTTCAATCTCTGAAGTCAGTATTATTCGAACTAAAGATGCTCTCTCTAGTTTGTTTAAATATCTTACCCAAGAAACTGAGGATGACGAGGGTGAGCCTTATTTTTACCGCAATGTCATGGTTAAGATAAAAATCAAGAAGCCTAAAGATACCTTGGCTAGTCGTGCAGATAACATGAAAGAAAAACTCTTTCTAAACGATACACAGTCTTTCCTAGATTATATTGACAATGAGCATGAAAAGAAAATCTCAAAACGTGCCCAGGTATCCTTTGTCAAAAATAAAGAGCGTGATCTTGCTGTCATAGCACTTCTACTATCTACTGGAGTCCGGTTATCTGAATTAGTCAACCTAGATATGCAAGATGTCAATCTAGCCACAAGGACGATTACAGTTATTCGAAAAGGTGGTAAAAAGGACGTTGTAAATATCGCTCCATTTGGTATACCTTATATTGAGCGTTACTTAGAAATTAGGAAGGGACGCTATGCAGCAAGTGATTCAGATAAAGCATTCTTCTTAACGACTCAAAATAAAGTGCCTGCAAGGCTTGGAACACGTTCTGTCGAGCTTTTGGTGAAGAAGTTATCTACCGCCTATGGAAAACCTACTACTCCTCACAAACTGCGACATACACTTGCCACACGTCTATATGAGCAAACAAAAGACAGCCTCCTAGTTTCCCAACAATTGGGACACAAGGGGACTGCAATGGTAGAGGTTTATGCACACGTAGCTGCAGAGACGACTAAAGAAGCTTTGAGTGATTTGTAATTGATTGTCACTTCGATATTGCTATACACGATGCATAGTACAATGGATATATATGTATCATATTTAGGTTATTAATTAGTAGAGATTTAGGTTATGGATTATTTTGCAAGTAATATAAAGCATTTAAGAAAGATTTTTGGAGAGACTCAGGAAGATTTAGCAGACTTTCTTTTTACGAGTAAGAGTGCTATCTCTAATTATGAAAACGGGTTACGATTTCCTGATGAAGATGTTTTGAACAAAATATCAAAACACTATCAAGTAACATTAAGTCAACTATTGAATGAAGATTTAACTGTTACTCCATCTTTGTTTGATTATATAAAAGGTCTAGATGAAGATAGTTATCATCTGTTAAATAGAATATTTATTCCTTTTAAACTTAAAGACAGTTTGACCAGTAAAGAATATAAAAAAGCATTTGAAGAACATTTAAAATTTCTGTATGGTTCGATAGAAGAGAAAGAGACGGTTGATATAGGATTTATAATAGATGTCTATGAAGAATCGATTGGAAATTGCGATAAGCCAATTTTTTTGTTAAATTTTTTGAGCTTTTATTTTCTTATGGGCCTAACTTTTTTAAATACAAGTGATGATACACTGGATTTAGAACAACTTAAATCATATTTAAGAACAAAGAAAAGAAACAAAAAGGATGTAAAGAAAGTATTATCAGATCTTTTTTACTTAGACAGTGATGAGTTTGGTAATGAAAATGTAGATTTAGAATTTCGAAAAGAGTTTGATGAAGACTTGCTATTTATTATTGAAAAACTAAAACATACTAAGATTAGTAGTGAGGAAATCTCCGACGGGAGAAAGTACTCACTACTTTTTTCGTTATGTTAAAGTAGAGGTGTCTTGTTAAGTCGATGAGTCCTTTGGCGCTAGACGTCGTAACTAAAACTGGCAAGACACCTGTTTTAGGAAGAATGTTATCAAAGTATGTGGGACGAAAAACGTCGAGTATTGAAAATGACATCACTAAAGCAAGGAATCATTTAAGACAAAGAGGTAAGATCATGCGAGTAGTTTTTGGGATTGACGTGAGTAAAGCAAGTTCAGAAGTGGCCATCTTGGTCAATGGAGAGAAAATACATGGCTATACCATACCCAATGATGCCATCGGATTTAATCGACTACTCGAGGACTTGGGGACTGTTTACCAACCAGAGATTGTATTCGAGGCGACTGGTGTCTATTCTCGTCGTCTTCAGGCCTTCTTTGAGGATAATAGTTACGCTTATATACGGCTCAATCCCTTAGAATCCAAGAAACAATTAGATAGCTTGCGAGTGCGTAAAACCGATAAGATTGACGCTGAAAAACTAGCTACGTCTCAGTTCATCCTCAATCGTAAACCAAGCTATGTCCAAGAAGCGCTTTATCAAGAATTACGCGACCTCAGCCGTTTCTATCAGAATCTTACTGAGGATATTGTCTGCTCTAAAAACCGCCTACACAAGGTTTTACAGGTCACTTTTCCTGAATTGGAAAACATCTTGTCGTCACCAACTGGGAAACAATATTGGAACTTAGTCATGGCTTTTCCATGTAATAGTTTTGTACTGGAGTTAGATGACGCCGCATTAAGAGCTATCATCCGTCAGTCTACATCAAAACACATCTCTGAAAACCGTGTGACTTACTTAGTAGATAAGCTTACAAAACTAGCTAATCATTCTTATTGTGCGGTCAAGAAAACCTCTCCAATGATGGAAGAGGTCAAATACTATGCAGGGGAGTTACTTAGGCTTTCTGAATATAGACAAAGTGTTTTAGAGAAGATGATAACATTGGCTCAACCTTTGCCAGAATACGAGATTCTTCTCTCTATTCCTGGAATAGCTGAAACCACAGCGACAAGCATTATTGGTGAACTTGGTGACATTCGTCGATTTCACTCTGCCAATCAAATCAATGCTTTTATCGGCATTGACCTCAGACACTATGAATCTGGGGACTTTCTAGCCAAGGAACATATCACCAAACGTGGGAATCCCTATGCCAGAAAGATTCTCTTTAAGTGCATTCATAACATAGCTTCAGCTAGCCACACCAATCCTTGTCATATCGCAGACTTCTATGAGAAACGGAAAAGACAATCGCAAGTGACTTCAACCAAACCACACACGATTGCCTCTATACATCGTCTCATTAGAACAATGTATTACCTCATAACGCATAACAAACTTTACGATTATACTTCTACCCAAAATCGGTAAAATTGTTTATGCCATATGATTGTAACACCTTATCAAAAAAATCACTAGGTAAGGCGTTGTTTTTGAGTACACTTTTTACACTGAACCTTAGTTCAAAAATAGACAAATTCCTTAGTTTGATTATGGAATTCAATCTATTTTTTATCAAATGCCTTGATATGCTTGACAAATGGTAGAAAAAAAAAACTCAGTATAGTGATGTTGCTTATTATTTTTTTGCATTAAGGTATGTTTTAATATTCCAAATAATAGTGAAGATCTAGCTACTAATAAACTGATTGGGATGACTTTAATTAAAGACTTAACTGAAATAAATAACAAGTACGCCAAAAAATTTATTGCAATCATAAAAAAAGTTCACAAACTGTGAACGACAGCATAAATAATTTCCTTTATACTATACTTAACAAAGATAAAGGAGAAATAAACAATGAATGAAATTAAAAAAGAGTTCAAAGAAATAGATGAGGAATGGGATTATGGAGCATTAGCTAAGATAGCAAGTATTCATGGTGGTCCAGAAAAATTAATTGAGAAAATTTATGAGGATGGTTACGATGATGGTTACGATGATGGTTACGATGATGGTCGTAAAGATGCCATGAAAATGTGTGCAATCATTTGTAGTGGTGCCTATGTTACAAAAACATTAGCTAAAGTTTTATGGAATAAATTTAAAAGTCATAAGGAATTTGAAGCTGCCAAGCAAACTAAAGCAAAGGAATATGCTGAAAACCTATTGAATGAAGCAGATAAAGATCCTGATGTTATTCTTGATAAAGATGATAACATCATTACGGTTGATTTAGTAAACCTATTAGAAACGAAACAATATCAATGCAATAATGCTCCTTTTTAGAGAGCCAAATGGTATAAACTAATAGTGTACAGATAAAATACAATTCTGTATACAAAACAAAGGAAAAAAGAACAATGCCAGAAAATAACAAATACTTAGAAGGCTATACTCAAGGCTATGAAGAAGGTTACGAAGAAGGATATAATGCTGGATGTATTAAAGGCCATGATGAAGGCTTTAAAGAAGGTCGTGAAGAAGGCTATGAGGATGGTGTCTTATCCGCATTAGCCGAAATGGAGAAAAATGAATAAATTATTGTTCATGGTTAAAAAGCAACAACCACATGATATAGGCTGTTGCTTTTTTTAGTGTATATGATTTTCCAAAAGCTGAATTTGAAGGATATTGTCGACTTGAACTAATCTATACCCTTCACTAGTCTTTATTGATATTTCCTTACGAGACAGTTCTCTCACTTCGCCAAATAAAGTAACTTTTTTATCACGATGTTTAATAGTGAACTGCCCTCTAAGTTGGTTGGAATAGAGTTGAGAAAGCAATAAGAGTTTCTGAGGCTTACTTAAGTCTGTAGAGAAGTCAACACGATATTTAGCAGCATGTAATGATGAGGTATGCTCAGACAGGAAGAACCCCATCCACTTCTGCATCCCAGGGTCCTGGTATTCTCTTGCTGCTTGAAATGGCAAATAGGAACGATCAATCATTTTAAACCATCCAATCCTCCAGCTGAATGTCCTCCGATGAGATTACTTCTGGCAATACTCCTCGATGCACTATCAAGTGCATTAGCTTTTAGCAGAGAAGTAAAACCAAATTGGTCTCTGATAGAATCTATTGCTGTCTGGAGCCTTTCTTCTTTTTCGATTTGTTCGACATCATCGAACAGTGAGATTAAACCAAAAGATTCATCTACAAAACCAGAATAATTAACCGCTACACTTCGGATTGCTCCTGAAGTGTATTTATTATGGAATAACTTCAACACATAGTTTGTCAGCATGTCAGTGTTATTCGTTGGTTCAATTTTCATTTGAGTATTGATAGAGCGTTTGTTTTCTTGCTTAGAGTAGCCAAGGTGTATAGAAATAACAGTCGCTTTCTTGCCTATCTTTCTCAATCGGATAGCAACTTGTTCGGCCATCTCTCTAAGGACAATTTCAATATCTCGTTGTCTGAAATAGTCTCTAGGAAGAACCTGGGAGTTGCCTAGACCTTTTGATTTTGGTTTATAGGGTTTGTGAACGTTACTTTCATCAATACCATTAGCATGAAACCATAATCGCAGACCAGCTACTCCTAGTTCTTTCTTCAAGATATCTGGGTTAGCATTTGCCAAGTTTTTGATTGAGTGGATACCTAACGTGTTAAAGCGTTTCTCCATTCTTTTACCGATACCCCAGAAATCTGTCATGTTAGGAATAGACCAGACCTTCTGCTCTACGTCCTCATAGGACCAATTAGCCCTCATGGTTGGTGTTTTCTTTGCTTCATTATCAAGGGCAAGTTTAGCTAGTAAAGGGTTAGCGTTGGACATACCAACGGTTGAATAGATGCCAGTTTGTCTCCAGATGTCTCTCTGGATCCTCGCAGAAATAAGGTCGAGTTTTTGTTTTCGTGACAACTGTTTTTCTGGAACGAAGTAATTAAGAGAACTAGACAGGTCAATAAACCCTCGTCTATAGAATAAGGGTAAATATCGTTAGGACTACCATAGTTTTGAAAATGCCTTGGATTTCCATATTAACTGCGATATATTCGTCCATTCTGGGAGGAACGATGAAAGTCACTTTTGCCCAATCTTCAATGAATCGAACGTATTCTGGATCTGTTCTCAGTCCCTGTCTCTTGGCATTGTAATACGAGAACTTTCTTGTTTGAACATCAAAAGGGAGGTCGTATGCTCTTCCAACATTTGATTTTCCAAACACTTTTTTAAATATCGGTGAAGAAGCAAGGATAAGACCTGCAGAGTTATCAGCTCTACTCATAACACATAGAGAAGTCTTTAGAGGATGTAGTCCTCTCTCAACACATTCGACGCTAGCATAAAAAGACTTCATATCGATAAAAGCGATATCGCTTCTTGGCTCTCTTGAATAATCAAAATATCCCATATGCTACCCTTTTGTTAGTTTATAAGCTAACAAAAAGTATAGACTATTTTGGTGAAGTTATCAAGTGTTACCAATAGTTTTCGAGAGTAAAAAAACACCAATAGCTGTAATTGGCGTTTTCAGTATTCTTCTGACTTTTTTTAAAGGAGTCAGAAGTTATAAGAAGCTTATTCAGAACTTCCTGTTGCTGACGACTCGGTAGTAGTATTGGAGTTGTTTTCCCCATTGTTATTATCTAGGACATAGGCACCCAAGAGTGAATTATAACCATTTTCATCAATAGGGCTATGATATTCAGGATTTAACATCGTTTCTTTTGATGATTCGGGAACTCCAGAATCTTGTTGTTGCGCAGGTGTTGTTGGGGCACTTCCAGCTACCGTTTTGGTGTCACTCTGAGCTGATTCACTAACAGTTGCTTGAGTAGAGCTTGAACTAGACGATGATGGTTTCGTAGAGGATGAGGTCTCCGCTTTTGAGGTGTTTTTGCTTGTGCTATCATCTTTAATCTCAATTAACTTCTCATATATTTTTTGCGTCAAAGCATTTTGTTTGTGATGCCGTTAATGATGCTGCGACACGAATTACAACAGTTCCGTAAACATAGTGTGAACCAGGGTTGATGACAGTTGGAAGGCCATCGAAAGCACTTAAATAGTCATTTCGTTTTTTGGCATCTTCTACCGTTTTATAGACCTCTACGCATCCCCCTGCATCCGTACCTTTTGCTACTAAATCAGCACCAGCAACTGGATTAGTCACTTCATTGTCAGAGAAATAAACTGCTGCCGGTATAACTTCCTTGCTTGTTTAAACCTTGGTTTGGATCATTATCTTCTGTGGCTGACTGAACTTCTGAAATCGTATCAATTTCCTTAAGACGACTTTCCACAAATGTATTGGAAGGATTGGTAATTTGTTTTAACTGCTTAACACTTGTTGAATACTTCTGGTTTTTATCATTAAGATTTTTTATTTCTGTCGAGTAGTTAATTGGTTTTTTTAGTGATTTAACTTGTTTATTGATGTCGCTTGTTTTCTTTTTGATTTTAGGAATTACTTGCTTCTTCTTTTCAGCAGTTGATACTTCGTTTTTTAGTTCAACCGTCAGATTTTCGTCTAAGGGTTTATCTTTACTGCTAAGTAGTTCCTTAGACGCTTTGATTGTTTCCTCTAAACTACTGTTTTCTTTTTGAATTTTAGTTGTCACTTCATTAAATGACTGTACCGCTCTTTGATGTGGTAAAATTGGCAAGTACATAGTACCCTATACCAAACATAATAGTACGATGAGAGAAATTATAGCTCTTTTCTTTGTATCAATTTTTTTCATAAAGTCAGATTTCATTTTCAATCTCCAAAAATCAAGGGTTCATTACCCAAATAGCTAACAGGGGCTTTCAATTAAGTATTCTGTCTTTATTATACTTAAATGATTTTACATTTTAAAGTGGTCTTTTGATTATTCTTTAAAGAAATTCATGTTGTCTGTTCATAGATAAAGTACCACTATGAAAATTACTGAAGTTGAGAAGTTTGGGATACTGTTTATCAACGATAGTAAATAAATATTTTCTCTTTTTTGAAGTTAAGAGTATGAGGTAATTCAATGTGTTAAGAAATAATTCATTTTTACTGAGGTGAAGTAGGGATTCAATACATGTCAATAGGTATGTAAAATCTTGATTTAATGCGATTCTTGGAAGTTTGGCTTTCAGTGCATTGCAATATAAATCAGCCGAATCACCACCTTTTTTGAAATAAATAGTGTTCGGAAAACATAGAGCCTGACTGAAAAGTCAGGCTCTTTTTCTATTTTCAAGCACTACTTTTACTTAGCTTCGACCATTCAAGGCATAACATAGGCGATATAATTTGCAAAATCCCAATCTTCTGACGGTCATCTTCAATTTCGGCAAACCAAGAAGCGTCTGCTCCTTCACTAGCTAGGTAACGAGTAACCAATTTCAAATATAGATAACTTGATTGTGTTTGTTTGCTCTACTTTCATCAGTCGCTTGTCGTTCTTTACGGCTAATCAGATACCAATTAAGACGGATTTGGCTATATTCAAAGGCGTTTTTTAGAAAATCTGACCAGTATTCTTCAAATTTAGAATCCCCCTTTTTGACTACGTTCAGATGTTTTAATGATATTCTTGGCACTTTTCAAATGGTAGAGCATTCTTTTCTTTTAGGAATGTTTGATAGGAAAACATATTTGTTCTCCGGTATATTTTTCCTAATTATACCATAATTTTCATTCCTCTAAACTGTCGGGAAAGCCCCTGCCTTTACTTTTCTTTTCTTGATTTTTAATCAAAAATTCTTTACTTTTTTGAGAAAAGTAGTATTCTAGTTACAAGATAAAAACAGTTACACCCCAGTAATGCTTGTTTATCGCTGTCCAGAAACCCCTCATCGGTCTCCACCTTTGTTGGGGCTTTTTTTTTATTTTTCAGACAAATAATAATCAAAAAGTTTTAGCATTTTTCGGAGTTCTGTTGTCAAGTTCTCTGTGTTTTTAAGAGTAGTTAAGACATAATCTGTTATTTCATCTACATCAAATTTCTCTAAGCGACTAGCCAAATAAGTAATTTTTTGTTGCCTAGGTATATCTTTCAATGCCATTACTTTTGAACTGATTGACAAGCATCAAAGGTAGATAAATGTACTTGTGAAACTTTATTTCCAATAGCCTCTTTAACTTCAGAATAGTCAAAACTTCTTTCTTTATCAAGGAATCTTTGCAAATTGCTAGCTTGTTTTGTTCCTTTATTCTTTTCAATAAAGGCTTCCATATGGCTTAGATACTTTCTAATAGGGAAATTAGAATTTGATGGTTGCTGTGCAATGAACCTAAATAATTTCTAACGGCATATCACTCTTTCTTTAAATATTCTCTTAAGTAGGTCAAAATATCAGGGAATTTATATATATAGTGACCATCTCCAATGCGACCACAATATTTTTTTCTTTTAATTTCTTTATCTGATAAAGTAGATAAATCCAGATATGTTGTTAATACCGTCTTCAGTTCCTTATCTTCCCCTTTTACTTCAATGATTTTTCTGAATGCTCTTTCAAATTTAGAGATTTCTGAAGGAAGAAACCTTGGTCAATACTAGAAATCATTTTATAAATTGCAATATAGTTATCTGTTTTTAATTGTGTATAGTGAACTGACAAATCTGATATACCAGAGATGAGTTCTATAATATTCTTTTCACCAGGAACATATTCAACTACACCAATTTTTTCCGATGATTCTTGAATATCATATGGACTGTTACGGGCAAAATCTGTAAGTAGTTTCCTAATATTTTCATCAGTTAACGAATATCCCTAAAAATAAAATAGGAGCCTCTACTAGGTTAGATAATATCTTAGCATTAACAATTGAAGATTTTTCTTTATATCATCATATCTTGGCTAGTAATAGCGATACTATTAGGTTCATTTATTGACCCATGAATTTTATAAAGCTCTCCATAGTCAGATGATTTAGAAAACAACCCTTTATTACCAACATTTACTTTAATACCAGTATTTGTAGCTTTCAAGCGTTCTTCAATAAAAGTATCATAGTTAGTTGTAATGATAATTCTAGCCTTGGCTAACATCTTAGAAAATTCACTAATTTCCTCCTCAAAACCTTCTCTAGGTTTTAAGTTCTTAAATTTTTGTGCAATTAACTCTTTAAAATGGAGAAATACTTTTTTCATGAGCTTCTTTTAAGCTTAATTCAGGAAATGAAAGCTTTCTTGTCCAAAAGGCTTTATCAATTTCCAATTCAATATAGTCCGCCAAATGAATATAGACCTCGAAATCATCATTATATTCATTTTTTAACTCATGGATTTTAGCGTAAAAATCTTCTTCATCAAACAATTCTAGCCAAATTTCTTTAAGTAACCTTCCCAAGTTGGTGAAGTTTTCAAAGTATCGTTGAGTGATACCAGAACCTATAAATATTATAGGGAATTGATTCTTTTCTCTAATTATTTCCAAAAATGCCATATTTTCACCTTCTATTTTCTTGGTCCCATAAATCTATCACCGTTCAAGTGAAATCATGTGTTCTGGTAATTCAGACAGCCACACCTCTGTTTCCCAAGCTAGATTATGCGCAAATTTTTTATAAGTCTTAAAATCAGGAAACGCTGTAACATAAACATTTCCAGCGTTAGAATATTGGTCATTTCTTCAATTTCAAAAATTCTCTTAGGACTGATTTCTCCTACAGAAGTAACTGCTTCAATAAAGAATAACCAATTCTTTTCAGAATTATACAATACCACATCGGGCATTTTGTCATGGACTACAACTTCAAAACCTAAATCTTCCAATTTCCCTTCAACAAACATCTGAGCCAACACATTAAAACCTGCTTTCAGTCCCCAATTAGTTAAAAGCCTAGAAGCTTTATAGCGCAAAAAATCATCATCGCTAGATAATAAAGAGATAAGTTTTGTTAATCGTTTCTTCTGGCACATCTTCTAAATCAACTTCTTCAAGCAGGTCTGCGTAGTCTACTCCATTAGGGACTTTGTAAAATAGATTATCAAGTTCTTCTCTAGTCATTTTTTCCCCTTTTTTGATTGTACGCCTATTCTTCAGAGATTTCAACTATACTATTCCCACAACTTCTAACTAAGTTAGATGTTCATAATAAAAATGGATCGAATTTCAGTATCTTGGTAAATAAAAAAATACTGCTGGCTCAATAGCTCTATATTTCCTTATTTTAAAATATGAAATTACAGGAGTTTAGGAGTGAAGTGTTGCGCGTGGTATAAGAGTCAATACAAAAGGATAGCATCATTACATGCTATCCTCAGGTCGTCCTATATTTATTGTGCAGGTCTCAAAGTTGCTGCTACTGTCCGAATAGTACTTTGTGTAAGTTCATCTTGTCTTTCTTCATCTGTGATTACACGAGGTTTTGGATAGTTCTCGATAGGTTTTTCATGTTCTTGGGCTTGCTTTTTAGCTTGTTCAAGTCGTTGGTTCTGGGCTTCTGGGCCCAGTCTTTTTCTGCAGCAATCTCAGAGACCATAAAGGCACTATATCGATAGGCCTCTGGAACAATCGTCTGGATTTGTTCTTTAGTGAAGCGGTCTCCCCTCACTATAATCGACGACATCCCAAATTAGTCCACCATTGCCATCTTCTCGTGCTGCAAGGAAGTGTTCGCATCCAATAGGATTTGAGAGATTGATCATAAAGAGTTCTTCAGACCACTCTCTAGTCATTACAGCATCAATGAATGTTTTATATTCATCGTCCGAGGCAAAATTTAGATGCCTTCTTTTTCAGCTTTTTTAGCTTCACATAATACCTCAAATCGTTCTTGATATAGTGAGAAATTGTACTGCTTCAAAAAACTTGCTTGTTCCGTTGTTAAAAATATTTTTTTTCATCGTGATTACCTCTTATTCTAAGTTAAATGTCAGTGTTACTTTAGTTAATGGGATATGTTTAAGCCCCAAAAAGCCAGATTTCAGCAACACTTTGAACATACCAGCTACATTTCCTTCAGTATCTTGCCTAAACTTTTTCATCTCTGATTTCCATAAGACCTTTAAACTCGTGAGAAATGCTACTAGCAATAGATGAACGCATAGATTCCTTGATATTATCTACGGTATCAAATCTTCCTCTGATATTTGCATTGTGTCTATCATCAAAAATGATTTTATTGATCTGACCTTTGCTGAAGTTTCTTAAGGCAATGGCTACAACATAAGGAAGTGCAATTGCTAGTGTAACTAGTGGGTGTGTCAGAATATCAAACACAATACCTTTTAGGGTGGTGATAAGTACGATATAAGCCAATGCTCCTATCATTTAAAGTAATTAACTGACATCGTAAATTTATTTTTTCGATTAGCTAATAACAGACCAATACATACATAAACCACTAGTAATACCAGGGCGACAATATGAATCGTCTTTGTTGAAACATTGAAAATATTGTTTGCTAATAACAGAACTGAAGTAGCTGTTATAAATATGATTTCAAGGAAATAAATACTTTCAGCAAACCATTTCATGAGCAACATAAACATTAATTTATTATTTTTCAAATAGATACCTTCTTTCTACTTATATGGTCTTGATTTTATAAGTCCATAATTATATAAATATATAAATTATCAGTCCTCATATAAGCAACAACTTCCTTCCTAGTTCGTTTTAAATTACTCCCTAATTATAGGAAAACAAATATCTATTTGTAACCCAGTGACACCTCCTAAAAAAACACAACTCTTTTGAGCTGTGTTTTTAGGGAATTATGAATTTAGAATAGGGAAAAGGATTTTTAAGAAGTGGGTGGTATCTTAGTATTCTTTACTACGTTTAGAGAAACCAAGCATACCTAGTGCAGTAGCTAGAATAACTGCACCTGCTGTAGCAATAGCTGAAGTTGATTGTTCACCAGTATTAGGAAGAACCTTAATAGCTTGTTGTTGTACAGGCACTTCTTCTACTGGAGTTACTGGGGTAGAAGTAGGTCCGCCAGACTCTCCTACTGGTGCTGCTGGTGGTGTATCGAATGAAACGAGGTTTGATTTATAGGCATTACCGAAATCAATCTGATAGAAATCATTTTCTACAGTAGTACCTGCAGGGACTTGCAATGTAGCAGGGAGATTAACTGTTACATTATTATTTTTTAGAATGTAGTCTTGGTAATAATCAACGGGATTTTTGGCTACCCAGAGATAGAACTCACCAGTTGGGTTAAGACCTGATTCATCTAGGATCTTGTTGATGGCATCAGTACGTCCTTCATCTGAAAGTACGTGATACATATCAAAAAGGTCTTTGACATCTTTGTTCTTGCTATCGACAATAGTAATAGCATCTTCATCTACTGTGAATGCACCATCTTGCACATCATCAAGGAGTGCAAATTTAAGTGCTTGTTTAGATGCAGCCATATCTTTGTATGGGCTATAGTCAGTCGTCAAATGGAAGGTTACTTTATCATCTTCAGTAGTCTTACCGTCGATGTCATTTCCTTTTGAATCTGTAACGGACTTATGTGGTTTTGGAGCTGTTGGTGTCTTGTTAGTAACAGTATTAGAGAAGGTCTCATAACCGTTGCGACCAGATTTATAAGTATTATCGTAGAAACCGTTATCGTCAGTTGCTACAAACTTGATAGTAGGTGCTTCAAGAGTTTTACCTTCGTACTTAGCTGTAAATGTGTAGGTCTTAGAAGCATCATCATAGTCAACGTTCCAACCTTTAGCCTCATTCTCAGCTTTGTTGGCCTCGATGTTTGGAACTTCTCCAAATTCAAGTGGATCACGTGTTGTCACAGTATTGCCAACTTTAGCATTAGCAAAGATGTTTCCGTTATTCAAAACATAGGTATGTTCATCATTCTTAGGAATCATTTTACCATTAACATTTTCGTCGTCGCTGTTGAGGACAGTTTTAGTTACAGTTGGTTGATAATTCATACTGTAGTCATGGTAGCTTACAGATGGAATTTCTGGTTTAACAGGTTCATTAACCTTTTTAACTGTAGCTGATGGCACTGTGTTTGGATTAGTGAAATCGAGACTCAACTGACCATGAGTATTGATAATCCAGTTATCATCAATGTTAAGGATCGGAATAATACCAGTAGTTTCTCCTGGCTTTAATACATAGGACTTGTTAAGTGCAATACTACGATTGATATCTTCCGCAAAGCTTGAGTTACCGTCGTGGTTTACTGAGTAAATCTCTTCCCCGTCGGTGTAAACGTGATAGTTAAGATTTTGGTTAACACCAGTATTCGGACGGTTACTTGTATAAGCATAGTTCCACAAATCGAGACTATTAAGTGTTACGGTTGTCGAACCGTCTCCGTTAGCTGCAGACGTGAAATTAACCTTCCCATTAAGGGTACCTGTACCCAAAACACCCAAGCTATCATTAGCTGAGTCATTCATATCGTGCGTGAATGAAAAGGTTCCGTCTGGATTTACACTACCATTTTGAACAGAGTCCCCATAAGTCAACTGGTCAACATTTTGTGTTGTCACATGCCCATCAACATTAACGTTAGCATTATCCTTCATAGCAGCATAATCTTTGTTAAATTTGTCGATGGTTTCCTTGTTCGTAGCAATCTGCTTGTTAACCTGTTCAGTATAGGTGTTGTAATCACCAACATTTTTTCCATCCCCACTTGAGATTTCAGTAGTTTCAGCTTTAATAAGTCCATTACTATCTTTAACTGCTTTATCTACTTGAGTTTCAAGTGTGTCGTGAGCTTTGTCAGCTGCATCATAGGCTGATTGGCGTCCAGATGCGTCCTGGGTAGCTTGTTTGATTGTAGCTACTTGTTCATTTTGGTCGGCCTTGATTTCAGCTTGCTTTGTTTCAAGTTCTTCGCTTGTAGTCGCAGTCCCCTTGTCTTGGGTAGTATCTTGTGTCACTTTTACACCGCTATCTTTGGCAGTAGCAACTGCATCTGTGACGGCTGTGTTGTCGATAGTTACCTTTTCAGCTTCAGTAGATGTATTAGCCTTTTCAGCGTAAGCATTATTATCATTAGTGCTTACTGGTTGTGTAGTGGCTACTTCTGCTACTGTTTCAGTAGGTTGTGAAACAGTAGTGTTTGTTGCAGTCGCTGTGGTTGTTGGAGTAGAGACATCTGAAGTTGCAACAGCTGTAGCTTGTGACATCAGACTGTCTGCGTTTGCTTGTGAGGTCGCAACTGGTTCTGAATTTACAGGTGCTTCAGTTACTTCATCTGCGGATGCTTGAGAAGTTCCTCCAACGATTGCTGCAGCACCGAGTGCAAGTACACCTACCGCTCCATAGACTTTATTTTTACGAATAGAGCCATTTCCTTGCTCGTTATTTGAGTGTTTAAACATTTAAAAAAATCACCTTTCTTAATTTGAATACCATTTCTCTTGTTTCACTGCTGTACGTTGAAGACCAAGTGCAGCCAAAATCAAGAATCCAAATGTAACGAGTTTTGTTCCAGCTTCCCCTGTTTCAGGTAGTGTTACCATTTCTCCTGCCTCGGTCTTAACAGAGACAGTTCCGTCCTCATTCACTGCTCCTCCTGCCTGTGAAGCTGGGACTGAGGCTACAGAGCCATCGAAGTTTTGTACAACAAGTTCACTATTGTTTGTTGAAACAACTTTATAACCAGTATTGGTAACCACTGGTTGACTAGGAGTCACATTCAACACCACTTGTTTTGTTGATGGAGAAACGTCCCCTGGTTTAGGTGCTTCTTGAACATTTGTGTTGCTAACTTTAGGTGCTTCTTGAACATTTGTGTTGCTAACTTTAGGAGTTTCTTCAGTTTTAGGGGACTCAACCACCTTGTTTGAAGTTGCTGCTGAAGTTGAAGCTAGTTCAGTACGATTATCTGACTTATGTTCAGTTGGTGTTGAAACACCAGTTCCATTGGTCCCATCCAGAATATGAGGAGTGTTTGTAGCAGTTTCAGACAGCTCTGGAGAAGTTGATGACTTCTCAGAAGATGTTGTTCCGTCACTACTTGGCAAACTTACACCAGTTCCAGATGTTCCATCAGAGACTTTTGGTGTTTCTGAACTTGTTGAAGAAGATTCGGCTGACGTTGATGTGCCACTAGGTGATTCGGAACTTGAAGCGTTATTTGCTTCAGTTGGTGCTGGAGTAGGAGTGGCAACAGTTGATCCTTTGTCATTAACAGTATTGGTTGAATTTTCACTACTACTGCTAGTATTATTCTCATTATTGTGATTAGTATTAGCAGTATCCGTAGCATTAGGCTTAGTAGGATTTTCAGTTACTGTGTGCTCTGAAGGGGTAGGTGTTTCTGATGCAGTTGAAGTTGTATCAGAAGTAGAGTTTCCTTCACTTCCTTCAGAGGTAGCTGTAGACGTTTCAGCAGTTGTACTTGCATTTTCAGAGGTCGTAGGTGTAGCCTCAGAAGTTTCTGATGTCTTCCCTTCGTCTTGATATGGCGTAGTAACACTTGGTGTTGTAGGTGTAGTGACACCAGTGCCTGTGGAACCATCAGTTACTTTAGGTGTCTCAGTTGCTACCCCTTCATTTTTAGGAGTATCAACTTTAGGTGCCTCAGCAGTGGGGACATCTGTAGTATTGGTACTAGGTGTCGCTGGTGTTGATGAAGCGGAGGGAGAAGTGTATCGGAGTGTCCAGTCGCAACAGTAGCATTATCTGTTGGTCCAGTTGGTGCAGTAGTTTCGTCTGCTGATACGCCATTATTAACCAAACCTGTTGCTACAAGGGCTGTTAAAAAAGCTCCAGATTTTAGGATCGTTGAACGTTTGTTTTTATCCATAAATAAGCAATTTCCTTTCTTAAAAAATTACAGTTAGATGATAGCAAAAGTCATCCCTGACTCAAACCCAGTGACACCCTATGAAAATACAAAAAAAGAGCGTACTGCTCTTTTGTAATCTATTTATGGATTGTATTTGATGTTTAATTAATTGAAAGCCCGTCTACGCATTGAGATTCCAACTTCTTGCCAAGATACCTCCATATCATCTGAAGGTGTATCTCCTATTAGGAAAACAGACTTATTATGGAATAGAGCATCAAATCCAATGTCTTCATAAAAGAGTCCTTCGTCATCGTATTGAAAGCCAGAATCAATATCGAATTCATTCTCAAATATAGCACGGCATATAAAGTACGCCCCTAGACCATAGTAAGTAATAGGTTCGTTGGAACCTTTAGGTATGGTTTCAAATCGATAATACTTTTCTACTTCAATGGAGTCTTGAGCATTGACTTCAATAGGCTTAAGATAACAGAACCCACGACTAGCGAGAGCTTCATCTAATTGCTGACGTAGTGGACTTTTTTTATGAGCAATGAGACCAGGGATGGCATCCGCATTAGTGTCGAGAAAGTCACATGCATTCAGCAGAATCAAACCTTTTTGAAAAAAGTCAGGGCTAGTCTGTCTGTCCAACCATTCACCTAAAAATCTGTTAATACGAGGTGTATTCATTTTTTTCTCCTTTCATAGATATTTGAATCGTCTTTTCTTAAACTAAGATTAGTGTAGCACAGAGGAAATTACAAGAGCAAGCGCAGAGAGCCTTAAATTTTCAAAAGTTAAAGTTACAAGACGGTGTTTCACCTGTCTCTATCTTTTTTTGATAAGATGTTATATTCGCATTGAGCCACTTTTGATTTTCTCTTGCTTGACTACTCACCCACTGGTGAATGACGATTTGATTTAAAATTGTTCCTCTACTTGGTTGCTGTACCCACCCCTTTGATAGAGATAAGCTACCCCTCGCTAGGCCCCTGACCAGCAGTTCTCATTTCTTGAAGTTAGGCACTATCGTGAGGCGAGGCAGTTTATTTTATATATTTCTCTGCTGGCACTAAGTACGAAGTGACAGTGTGTGGTTTATACATTAATGAGCTCCCTCGCCTCATTATTTTTCAACACTTCATCAAGTACGCTCGCACTATCTTTGAATAGAACTTGCCAACCAGGGGTTTTTAGGCTTTGTCCTATCTTTCTAAACCTTTTATCTCCTACTTGAGTAATAATCATTGTCTGTTCATACTGCTATCCAGAGAAAAACATAGTTAATGTTCTTCTGGTAACTGCTTTATGGAAATTTATTCCCAAAAAAATAAAAAATAGCTCCATAATCTCTACAGTAGTTGTACCTACTACAGAAATTATAGAGCTTACCTTAAAGCGACTAATTTTGTGTTGAAAATTCTCTCTTCCAAATAAACATCAAGAGCGGTCGATATCGGACTTCCCTATCAGACAGTATTGATATGAAACCAAAGAGCGAAGTTAACATCGAGAGACCTTTATCTTCAGGCTTCTTCAGTATCTTCTGATCCACACCAACGACACTTTTCATAATGATCTGTTTCATCAATATCATACGAATAGTATCCCAAACAACTATTACAATAACGATCTATTTCCATGTTGAACCTCCAAACCCCAGATTAACTAGTCTGTATAGCCAATAACATTTTTTTCAACAGTTTCAATAACTTCCTTTGGAATATCAGCGATAGCTGTCTGATAAACTACATTTTGTCGTGGATTAAAGAAACCTAGCTTTGATATACTCAAGAACTCTGGTTGATTGGAACGAATCCCCATTAAATAGTATATGAGAACCTGCAAGGTATAATCCTTATTGGGTTTTGATTTTATAACCTTGAAATCCCAAAGAGTATCCTCGGTTAAGAAATCTCCATCACCTGATGTGATTGTATCCGTATATGCAGATCCGAATGTAAATCCATCTAGAGTAATTGGCCCATAGGTTTCAAAGAAGTGTAAACTTCGCTGTACCATGATACGAATATTTTCGATAGTGGCTTCATCAGCGTGAATAGTATCCACTGTCATAAAACGAGCAGGTCCCGCTCTAAAAGCAACATCATAACCCACCAGAATACATGCAGCAGCAATTGATTGATTATCTAGTCCAACAATTTGGTCTAATAGTGAGATAGCCTTATCAAATTCACCAACTAGATATGCTCCATTTAAAGAAATCTTAAAGGCTTCTTTAGGCTGAGCACCATTCATCAAACGTGATAGATAGTCTACGGCCATACCAACAAGTCCAGGTGATACTGATTCATCTGAATTCAAAATCTTATCATCGTCTAAGGTAATCGCTGAAAACTGCTTCAATGGTATGTAACCACCTCTAGGTTGTTTCACTGCTTTAATACGGTTTGTCACTGAAGTCATTTTTTACCTCCTAAATACTAACAACTAAAAATAGCTAATAATGATGAATTGTCATCTGTGGTCCATTTATCAAGGAATTGTTATGAAGTTTTAGTAACGGAGCCTTATGCTATGCTACTTCTTCCTCAATCTTTCATAAGTTCTTCAAATGGATTTGAAGCATACTCTGGTTCTTCCTTAATAAACTCAATAGCTGACTTCTTCATCAACTCCTTATAAAGCTCAATCTCTTCCATCGAATTGAAAGCTTTAGGGTCATTAGAATCTAGAAGGTATTTTCCTTCAACAAATTCTAGGCCTTCATTTTCTCGAGCCATCATCTTCATACTATAATCTAACTTATCAAACATTACTTTTTCCTTTCATTTCGAATTCATCACATTATACTAAGAGTCTTTGATTACTCTATCTAGCTAAGTCAAATACCTATTTTGCTAGATAAAACAGAAAGACTATTAAATCAAAATGATACTGAATTCTGTTCCCTTAGTTTTTTATTAATCTCATGATTATATTTTATCAATATAGATATATAAAAAACAAGGGCATTAACAATGCACTTGTTCTTGTATCCAACCATGTACAAACAAGTTAATCATGAGGTGCGATATATATGTACTTTTATCATTTTATTATGTAACATTAAAAAGAATTTAGCTATAGATTTATTTAATTAGGAAATATCAAGGACTGTGAAAGTCCCATTATGATACTCTACATTTCCCCAGTAACATGTAGTGATCAAGTTTAAAAACACCAAAAAAGCCAAAGCTTAAGCTTCAGCTTTTATAATCTCAAATCATCGGTTAATACAACATTGATAGGTTCTTCAGTATTTTTACGATACCTCTTCAAACATACTAGTGAAACAACTACCGAAAGTAATATCAATAAGACGCCACATACAACCATTGCAAAGACCTGTTCAGGACGAGTGCCATAGTTCTCAGTATAGTTCAATAGTGATCCACTAGTTTCCATTTTTTGAATAACATTGGGAACAAAGTTCCAGGAAACAATTGTAAAGACTGCTAAAAAGAGTAACATGCCAAACGCCCAACTTAGAACGTATCGTTGCTGACGTGTCATAAAATCACGCTGGTGGTATTCTTCAACACATAGTCCCTTATATTGTCCATCTTTAGTGAAGAAACGTGGCTCTTCACCGTTTTTGATGCGTTGAATATCACCTAGAATTTCAGCACTTAAGCGTCTAGCCGGTAACTCTTGAGCTAGTTCATTCTGTTCTTCAATAGTTAACTCAGAAACATCATCAATATATTTTAAAAGATATTCCTTAGT